>JAKAHU010000185.1 GCA_021825385.1 Chloroflexota bacterium
GACCGGCGAGCTAGCCGAGTGGGATGTGGAGCGCCGCGGCGGCGCGCCCGGCCCTGAACTCGTGGGCCTCGCGGACGTCGACCAGGACGCCCGACGAGGTCGCCAGCTCGTCGGCGACCTGAGGTGGGTCGAGCTCCTCCAGGGGCAGTGGGTCGGGACGCTGGAACCAGTGCATGTGACGATCGACCTCGGGTGCGGTCCGGACCGGACCGGTCATCTCCTGCCGGCCGAGATCGGCCGGCACGAACCCGACCGGGTGGCGCACAGGATAGCACCCTCTGGTTGCACCACCACGCAAGTAGCCCCGCAACCGCGGGTGGTGCTACCGGCGAGCCAGGCTGAAGCGCGCGAGCAGCCAGACGACGACGAGGGCGGCGCCCAGCCCGGCCAGGAGGAGGAGTGGTCCCCGATCAGGCTCGCCCTCCTGACCGTGACCGGGGGCCGAGTCGCCCGATGATCCGCCCGGACCGGACGGCCCGGCCAGGGACGGGGACGGCGCGGCGGTCGACGACGGGCCGGCACCTGCGCCCACCGGAGTCGGGGGGCCGGTCGGTGGACTCGAAGGTCCTGACCCGGCCGGCTCCGGCGCCGGGCTCCCGGGTAGGGTCGGCCGCGGGGTCGCGCTCGGACGCGGGGTGGGGCTTGCGCTCGGGCGCGGCGTCGGGCTGGCGCTCGGGCGCGGGGTGGGGCTGGCGCTCGGGCGCGGGGTCGGGGTGGGCGCGGCCGTCGGTGTCGGGGTCCCCGATCCAGCGATGACCACGACCGTGCCCTTCATGAACGGATGGAGCTGGCAGTGGTACGGGTACGTGCCGGGAGTCTCGAACGTGACCTGGAAGGTCTGACCGCTGTCGAGGATCCCGCTGCCCGTGAACGCGCCCGTGACGTCCGGGGTCACCGTGTGTTGCTCGGGGTCGCCGCCCATCGTCCAGAGCACGCTCTGGCCGGCCGCGATCGTCACCCGCGCGGGCGTGTAGGCGAAGTTGGCGATCGTCACCCCGGCCCCGGCCGCGAGTGCCGGACCGGCCGGCCGGCCGGTGGCCCAGAGCAGAACGGCCAGACCAAGACTCGCCGCCAGACCGCGCCGCCTGCCCCTGATCGCCATCACCGCCTCCCGTCGCCGGCCCGGTCGTCCGGCCCTGCCCCTGATACGCCGCCCCGGCCGGTCCGGTTTGGAGGATCGTCGGGGCCGTCCAAGATCCGCCCAGCCGTTCCCGGCGTACCAACCGTCAGCCGATCCTCGCTCGAGGCACGGCGTCCACTCGACGGAGGAGAACGATGAGACGACAGATCGGGATCGTGGCCGTGATCGCGGGACTGCTCGTCCTGCCCGCCGGCGCGAACGCCGCGGCGGCGAGCGGCGAAGTCTGGACCACGACCCTCTCCGGGGCCGCCGAGGTCCCGGCGGTCGCCACCTCGGCGAACGGCTCGGCGACGTTCGTCCTGAGCCCTGACGGGACGACGATCCGCTACCTCGTCCAGTACAGCGGCCTCAGCGGCCCGCTGGCCGCCGCCCACATCCACCTCGGCGCGGCCGGCGCGAACGGCGGCGTGATGTTCCCCCTGGCGGCCGGGGCGAGCCCGTTCGTGGGCACCCTCGACGCCTCGGACTTCGTCGCCACGGGCGGGGTGATGACCTTCTCGGCGGCGGTCGATGCGATCCGGGCCGGCGGCGCCTACGTCAACCTCCACACCGCGGCGAACCCGGCGGGCGAGCTGCGCGGTCAGCTGGCGGTCGCCACCGGCGCCCAGGGCTTCTCCACCCCGCTGACCGGGAGCCAGGAGGTTCCGCCGCTGACTGGCACGGCGACCGGCGAGGCGACGGTCGTGATCAACGCCGGCGGCGACACGATCACCTGGTGGCTGGCCTACAGCGCGATGACGTCGGCGCCGGCGGCCGGCCACATCCACCTCGGCGCGGTCGGCTCGAACGGCGGCATCCTCTTCCCGCTGGCAGGCGTGGGAACGAGTCCGGCGGCCGGGACGCTCACCGCCGCCAGCCTCACCCCGACCGGCGGGGTGACGACGTTCGGGGCCGCGCTCGAGGCGATCCGGGCCGGCAGCACGTACGTCAACCTCCACACCGCGGCAAATCCCGCCGGCGAGCTGCGCGGCCAGCTCGGCGTGACCGTCGCCGCGCCCACCCCGTCGAGCGGCCCGCAGGCGACGTCCAGCCCGGCGGTCACGGTCCCACCGACCTCGACCGGCGCGGCCAACCCTGGCCTGCCGGGCAGTCCGCCTCTGTCCACGGTCGCGCTCCTGGCGGCGGCGGCCGGATTGGGCTTCCTGCTCGCGGCCGCAGCGGCACGCCGCTCGCGGACCTGACCTGACCCTGGACTCGCCACCACCGGAGGGGGCACCCGGCCGTCCGCCGGGCTGCCCCCTCCGGTGCATCCTCGTCCGCCTCCCCGGCCACCGGCGGGCGGTTGGCGGCTCCGACTCTCCACCCGCCCGCAACCACCCCGCAACCTTCACTCCGCCCGCTCGCCATAGGCTTGTATCGTGGTGGGTATGACGAGCTCGCGACCTGGCCCGTCCGAACGTACCGGGCGCCCGCCCGGCGTCGGCCACGCTCTGCCCGCCGGCCCGGCATCGGCCGACCGCCCGGTGACCAGCACCGGCGACGCGCCGGTGGCACCGGCGGACCAGCACGACGGCCACGAGGAACAGATCGAACGGCTGCGCTTCCTCCACGAGGTGGCGCAGCTGGCCACGACCGCCCGGACCTGGGAGGAGCTGCTCGAGATCGTCGTCGACGGCACCCGCGACGCTCTCCACGCCGACGTCTCCTCGCTCTACCTGCTCGATCGTGACGGCGAGCGCCTGACCCTGGCCGCGACGACCGGCCTCGATCGCTACCAGATCGGGCGCGCCCGTGTCCCGTTCGGCCAGGGGATCACCGGCCTCGTCGCCGCGCGGCGGAAGCCGATGGTCATCCCCGACGTGCGGGCCGAGCCACGGTTCCTGTGGGTCCGCGGCCTCGACCAACGGCGCTTCGTGGCCTCGATGCTGTCGGTGCCCCTCTCGTGGCACGACCAGGTCGTCGGTGTCCTGAACGTCCAGACCGAGCGGCCGCGCGACTTCACCCCCGACGACGTCCAGCAGCTCGGCGCGATCGCCGACATCCTGGCCGGGATCGTCGAGAAGGGCCGGCTCCAGCGCGAGGCCGAGGCGCAGCTCGAGCAGCTCCGTGCGATCGACGAGGCCCGGAGCGAGCTGATCGCGCTCGTCACCCACGAACTGCGCACACCCCTGGCGGTCGTGCGGGCCTACGCCGACCTCCTGGCCGAGGAACCGGACCTCGACGGGCGCCCCTCCCGTGACCTCGAGCGCCGGGCCCTGCGGGCCGAGTGGCATCGGGCGACGATCGAGCAGATCGAGCGCCTCGACCGGCTCGTCGACTCGATCCTGGCCTCGGTCCGCCAGACCGAGGATCAACCGGTCGAGGTCGTGCCAACCGACGTCGTGGCGCTCCTCGCCGAGACGGTCGAGGAACTCACCCCGCTCCTGCGTCAGCATCGGGTCGAGCTTCTACCGACCGTCCGGCGCCAAGTGCTCGCCGACCCGCCGCGGCTGCGCCAGATCGTCGAGCACCTCGTGGAGAACGCGGTCAAGTACGCGCCACCGGACACGACGATCACGATCGACACGTCGCTGGTCGAGGGGATGGTCCGGATCGGGGTTGCCGACGAGGGGCCGGGAATCCCGCCCGAGTGGCGCGAGCGGATCTTCGAGCCGTACGCCCGGCGCGACACCCACACCGCCCGTGGCTCCGGGATCGGGCTGTTCGCCGCGCGACGGCTGGCCGAGTCGATGCGCGGCCACCTGTGGTGCGAGCCGGCCGAGCCGGCCGGTGCCCGCTTCGTCGTCGCCCTGGCGGCGGCGGTCGCGGTCTGACCGGGGCCGATGAGCCCGATCCGGGAGGACGGCAGATGACCCGGCCGCGCCAGCTGCGGATCTTGGTGGTCGACGACGACCCGGCCATGGTCGGGGCGATCACCGCCCTCGTCGGCACCGAGGGCCACCAGGTGATCACCGCCTACGACGGGCTGACGGCGGTCCGCCGCTATCGCGAGGAGTCGCCCGACGTCGTCCTGCTCGACCTGGCGATGCCCGGTCCGGACGGGTTCTCGGTGATCGGCCAGATCCGGGCCCTGGGCGCGGCCCCGGTGATCGTGGTCAGTGGCGAGAGCGCCGAGACGGCCAAGGTCCGGGCCCTTGGCCTGGGCGCCGACGACTACCTGACCAAGCCGTTCGGGCGAGCCGAGCTGCTGGCCCGAATCGCGGCCGTCATGCGCCGGGCCGAGGGTGCACTCACCCCGGGCGTGGGACCGGCCGGCGGTCCGCTCCGGGCCGGGCCACTCGAGATCGACCCGCGCCGCCACGAGGCCCGGATCGGGCCGGCGGTCCTGCCCCTCACCCCGACCGAGTACCGCCTCCTCGAGGCCCTGGTGCGGGCCGGTGGAGATGTCGTCGCCCACGCCCGGCTGGCCCGGGCCGGCTGGCCCGACGAGACCGACCCGGATCTGCTCTGGCTGAAGCCCCACCTGGCCCGGCTGCGAGCCAAGCTCGCCGAGGCCGGCGGACCGGCGATCGTCCCGGTCCGGGCCGTGGGCTACCGGATCGAGGTCGACGCGACCGCTCCGTGAGCCGCTAGGCGATCGGGGCGAGGACCGGGCGGCCGGTCGCGTCGTGGACGAGGGTCACGCAGTCGACCCGGCAGCCGCGCGCGTCACGGCCGGCGAACGGGCTGAAGTGGCGATACTCACCGTCCCGGGCACCGGTCGCGGCCTCGAGCCGGCAGCCGCAGGCGGCGCACGTGACCGGCCTGCGGCCGCGCTGGGGTGACGAGAAGTCGGCGTCGAGGGGTCGGAACATGTCGCGCCTCCGGCGGTGCTGATGCAGGTGATCGAGCGGATGCGGTTCGCACGGGGGACGCATCGCGGTGATCGGTCCGGGCGGCCACGACGCATCGCTCGCGGCCCCGAGCCAGAAGGCTACCCGGCCGGCCCGGCGGGATCGGCAGCAGAGCGGTACCGGCTTGGTTGCGAGACGGTTGCGGCCAGCGCCCCGGGGCCGGCCCGCCGCCTCAGCCCTTGATCACCGCCAGCGGCCGGAGCCGGGCCACCCGGCGCACGAGGCCGGCCCCCTCGGCAACCTCGATCACGGTGGCCACGTCCTTGTAGGCCAGCGACGCCTCCTCGGCCAGCAGGTCGTAGCGCTCGGCCCGGACGAGGATCCCCGCCCGTTCGAGCTGGTCAGCGATCGAGACGCCGCGCAGCTCGCGCAGGGCGGCGTGGCGCGACAGGTTGCGCCCGGCGCCGTGACAGGTCGAGCCAAACGTCTGCTCCATCGCCCCCGGTGCACCGACCGCGACGTACGAATAGCGGCCCATGTCTCCGGGCACGAAGACGGGCTGACCGACCGACCGGTAGACCTCGGGCACGTCCGGATGACCGGCCGGGAAGGCCCGCGTGGCGCCCTTGCGATGGACGCACACCTCGACCGTCCGTCCCCCGACCCGGTGGCGTTCGATCTTGGCGATGTTGTGGCTGAGGTCGTACACGAGGCGCATCCCGAGCTGCTCGGCGCTCCGGCCGAGGATGCGCTCGAAGGCACCCCGGACCTGGTGGGCGATCAGCTGGCGGTTCGCCCAGGCGAAGTTCGAGGCGGCGGCCATCGCCCCCAGATACGCTTGGGCCTCGCTCGAGCCGAGCGGGGCGCAGGCGAGCTGGCGGTCCGGGACGCGGATCCCGTAACGGCTCATGGCGCGGTCCATGACCGCGACATGATCGGTGCAGACCTGGTGGCCAAGGCCGCGCGAGCCGCAGTGGATCGAGACGACGACCTGGCCGACCCAGAGGCCGAACGCCTCGGCCGCGACGGCATCGCCGATCTCGTCGACGGCCTCGACCTCCAGGAAGTGGTTGCCCGAGCCGAGCGTGCCGAGCTGGTCGGCGCCGCGGTCGTGGGCTCGCCCCGAGACCGCGGCCGGATCGGCACCGGCGAGCCGGCCATGCTCCTCGGTCCGCTCGAGGTCGTCCGCCCAGCCGAGGCCCCGCTCGACCGCCCAGTGCGAGCCATCGCGCAGGACCTGGTCGAGCTCGTCGCGGCTGAGCTTGCGTCCGACCCGGGCCCCCACGCCCGAGGGGACGGCGGCGAAGAGCGCATCGGCCAGCCGCGGCAGGACGGCCCGGATCTCCTCGACCGTGAGGTCGGTGCGGATGACCCGCACGCCGCAGTTGATGTCGAAGCCGATTCCGCCCGGGCTGACGACGCCGCCCTCGAGCTCGGTCGCGGCCACCCCGCCGACCGGGAAGCCGTAGCCCCAGTGGACATCGGGCATCGCCAGCGAGGCCCCGACGATCCCGGGCAGGCAGGCCACGTTCGCCACCTGCTCCAGCGCCGGGTCGTCGCGCAGGGTGCGCATCAGTCGCTCGTCGGCGTAGACGATCCCCTCGACCCGCATCCCGCGCCGCTCATCGCGCCCGATCCGCCAGCGATACGGGTCGATTCGCTCGATCGCCAGCGACGGCGCACCTGGCCCAACGGTCCGGCCGCCGGGGCCGCCGGGGCCGGTCGGGCCGGTCGGGCCGGTCGGGCCGGTCGGGCCGGGCCTGGTCGCGAGCGATGATCGGTGGGCTGAGCGAGCCATCACAACCACCTCAGACGTCGAGATACGCGGTCAGTGTCCAGCCGGTCTCGGACCGCTCGACCCGCAGGCCGTGGTACGTGGCTGACTTCACCCCGAGCCGAGGCCGAGCGGCACCGTCCTCGAACCGGGCCAGCCGGAGCGTGCCCTCGAGGCGCCAGGTCCATGAGGCCTCGTCGCCCGGATCACCGGACGGCGGCACCTGCTCGAGGCGCTCGACCCGGGCCCCCGTGAGCGCAGCCCGGCGAACCTCGGCCAGCCCGATCAGCTCGTTCAGCCACTCGTAGGCCAGCCCGACCAGATCGGCCGCCTCGAGCTCGACTCGCTCGGGCGGTAGCTCCCGGGCTCCGGCCGGGACGTCCGCGGCCAGCTCGGCCAGTGCCGCTGCCGCCTCATCGAAGAGCGTCGGCAGGTCAGGAGCCTCGGCCCGCAGTCCGACGTCGGCGGTGTGGGCGAGGATCTCGTGGCGGGCGGCGGTCCTGGTCATCGCCGCTCCTCCCCGCCCGTCCGAGCGCGATCGTCACCG
>JAKAHU010000005.1 GCA_021825385.1 Chloroflexota bacterium
GCCGCCGTCCGCGCCCCCCGCGCCGCCGTCCGCGCCCCCCGCGCCGCCAGCCGCGGCGGGTGTCACGGCGACGCTGGGCGAGGCCCCGGCCGACGCCGTCCTCGTCCCGCTCGAGGCCATCGCCCCGGCCATCCGGCAGGCCTCCCTGTCCCGGCGCGCCTTCCTCGGCTTCGGCCTGGCGGTGGCGGGCGGGGTGGCGGGGGCCGCGGTCCTCGGGCAGCTGTTCCCGGTGTTCGCGAGCGCCGGGGACCAGGCCTCGCCGCTGGTTCCCAACTACGACCCGGCCACCAAGGCGTGGACGTTCGTGGTGGACACGTCCAAGTGCATCGGCTGCGGCCTGTGCGTGGTCGCCTGCAAGGAGGAGAACCACGTGCCCGAGTCCGCCGCGTTCACGCGGACGTGGGTGGAGCGGCACGTGACGATGACCGACGGCACGGTCTACGTGGACTCGCCCGACGCCGGCATCAACGGCTTCCCGCCCACCTCGACAGCACCGGGCGCGGATGGCAAGACCGTCAAGTCCGCCTACTTCGAGCCGCGGCTGTGCATGCAGTGCGCGGACAGCCCGTGCACCTCGGTCTGCCCGGTCAGCGCCACCTACACGACCCAGGACGGCATCGTCCTGGTGGACGCCCGCAGGTGCATCGGCTGCGGCTACTGCGTGGTGGCGTGTCCCTACGGCGCCCGCTACCTCACGCCGGCCGGCGAGGACACGCCGGCGGGCACGCCGGGCGTCGCCGACAAGTGCACCTGGTGCTACCACCGGATCAGCAAGGGGCAGCAACCCGCCTGCGTGGAGATCTGCCCGGTCGGCGCCCGGCGCTTCGGCAACGCCAACGATCCCAACGACGACATCCGCACGGCGGCGCTGGCCGCCGGGGCCCGTCCCCTCCACCCCGAGTACGGCACGCAGCCCCGGGCGCTGTACCTCGGGCCCGCCCTCCAGGAGTCCTGAGCGATGCAGGTCGTGGACAGCACGCTCCACGTCGGCAGGCTGGCCCTCCCCGCCAGCCCCCGCGCGATCCGCGCCGCGCTGGCGCGAGAAGTCAGCACCATGTCCCTCGCCACCCGGGTCTGGTATGCGCTGCTCCTGGCCGGTCTCGCGATCGGCGCGGTGACCGCGATCCTCGCCCTGCCGCCCGGCTGGGAGGTCATGGGCACGTCGCCGTCGATCGAGTGGGGCATGCTCATCGTGGGGTATGTCTTCTTCGCCATCATGACCAGCGGCCTGTGCCTGGCGTCCTCGCTGGGCACGGTGTTCGGCATCGAGCGCTTCCTCCCCCTCGAGAAGCGCCACGCGGTCCTCGCGATCCTCTCGCTGTCCACGGCATTCGGGATCATCGCGCTTGAGCTCCAGTACCCCGTCCGGATGGTCTTCGGGGCCGTGCTGGTGATCTCGCCCAGCTCGCCCATGTGGTGGATGGGCGTCTTCTACGGCATGTACCTGGTGGTCCTCATCGTTGAGGTGTGGACGCTGTTCACGAACCACCCGGTCATCCACAAGTACGCCTGCACCGGGGCCGCAATGATCGGCGTGGCGGCGCCGACCACGCTCGGGTCGGTGTTCGGCATGGTCGCGGCCAAGCCGCTCTGGGCCGGCGTCTTCACGCCGATCCTGATGGTCGCCTCGGCGTTCGTGGGCGGAGTCTCGCTGCTGGGGATCGTGTTCTGGGCGGTCAGTCGCTACCGCCTCGCCGACTGGGGTCGGTCCGGCGTGGCGCTCGGGTCGGTGCGCCTGCTGCTGGCGGGCGGCCTGCTGGTGGTCGCCGCCCTGCTGACCCGCCAGATCGCGGACGGCCTGACCAGCGACGTCGCAGGCTTCCGGCCCTCCACACTGGCGCTGGTCGCCGGGCCGCTGGCGCCCGCCTTCTGGGGTCTCCGGGTTGCGGCCGGCCTCGTGGCACCGCTCGCCATCCTCGCCCTGCCGCGCCTGCGGACCGTCGGCTTCACCGGCCTTGCCGCCGGGCTGGCGCTGCTCGGCATCTTCGTGGACCGGTCGCTGTTCGTCGTGGCCGGCGAGTTCGTGCCCCGCACAACGATGGCCGGCACCGTGTCCCACCCGTACGTCGCGTACACGCCGTCGCTGGTCGAGATCGGGATCCTGGTCGGGGCCGCCTCGTTCATGGCGATGGCCTACTCCCTGTGCGAGCGGTACCTGCCGATGGGCGAGGGCGACGTCCATCTGTTCTGGCCGTGGCCGTGGCTCAAGGACCACCACCATGACGAGGAAGCGCACGGGGACGAGGGCGGCGCGGTCGCGGCCCCGGCAGCGGCCGGGTCGGGCGGCGAGCCCGCAGGCGCCGCGGAGGCGGTCCCGTGAGGCGACCCGTGATGCGCTCCCTGCCGCGCGCAACCGAGCAGATCGCCTTCCCGCTCGCGTTTCTCGCGCTGCTGGTTGCGATCCTCGTGGCCGGAGGGTTCGTGGCCACGGTCGCGCTGCCGGACATGCTCCGCACGGGCGCGGCCACCGCACCGGGCACGGGCGGGGGCGGCGCCCGTCCCAGCGGCTCGCCGCAACCGAGCTCTGCCATGGCGCTCTCGGCGATCGGCATCGCGATGCCGGCCAACGCCGACTGCCTGGCCTGCCACACGGTTTCGACGGGCGGGGTCGGCACGAAGCCGATCCCGTACCTCGGCCATCCGCTCCAGGGGTTCACCAACTGCACCGCCTGCCACAACCCGACCGGCCTGGTGAAGACGGCTCCCGGGCACTCCAGCCTCCACGCGAGCCAGTGCCTGATCTGCCATCAGGAGAACCCCAACCTGACCTCCATGAGCCAGGTGCCGGCCCGACCGGAGCACATGACCGGCGAGGCGTGCACCGACTGCCACAATCCGTCCAAGCACGCGCCGCTGCCGTCGGACATGGCCAACCGCGGCGACAACTGCTGGATCTGCCACAACGGGCCCGAGTTCCAGTACCTGTTCGCCTCTCCGTCGCCGTCGGCGGGCGCCGGGTCCGCCGTCCCCACGCCGGCGCCGGCCGCGTCGGGCTCGGTCGCGCCGTCGGGCTCGCCCGCTCCGGCCGCGACCTCCGCGACCTCCGCGACCTCCGGGGCGATCGCGCCGGCGGGCCTGCCCGCCCCGGTCACCGGGTACCTCCTCGTGCCGGCGCGCGCCACCCCCTGATCGGTCGCGCTACCTGGCCGTCGCCTCCTCGGGCGGGCGCAGGCGCCGGAACGAGCGGTAGAGCAACAGGTCGTAGACGATCTTGAGGCCGCCCGAGATGACGAACGGCGCTGAGGCGAGGGCCGCGGTTGCGAACAGCGGTCCCGCGATCAGCGGCGCGGCGGCGACGCCCAGGGACCGCGCGATGCCGGTGACGCCGGCCGCGGCCGAGCGCTCGTCGGGCGCCACGATCGCCATGGTGTAGCTCTGGCGGGTTGGCACGTCCATCTGGCTGATCGCGAAGCGCGCGAACAGGACGAGGATCGCGAGCGGCAGCGTGGGCATGAACGGCACCAGCGCCAGCAGCACGTTCGACGGGAGGTGGGTGAACACCATGGTGTTCACGAGGCCGAAGCGGTTGGCCAGCCGACCCGCCGCCAGCGCGGAGAAGCCGGCGAGGATGTTCGCCCCCGCGAGCACGGCGCCGAGCGCCGCCGGGTCCACGCCGTAGCGCTGGTTGAACCAGAACGCGATGAAGCTCTGGATCGCGAAGCCGCCGGCGAACGCGTCGAGCGCGAACAGCGTGGACAGCCGGAGCACCACGCCCCTGGAGCGGTGGAGGCCAAGCCGACCGCGCACGGTCTCGTCGTGGACCTCGGCCGTCGGCACCTCCACGCGGGGCGACACCAGCAGGAACAGCCCGGCGAGCACGACGCCCACCAGCGCGTACCCGACGATGACCACGCGGTACGCGTCGGCCGGCTGCGCCCCGCCGGCCATGGCGACTTGCGCAACGGCCCCGCCGGCGAGCGTCCCGGCCGCGGTTGCGAACGAACCCGCGAGCTGGTACCAGGCGAACAGCCCGGTCCGCTTCCGGTCCGCCACCAGCTGCGAGAGCGACGCCTGCTCCACCGCGAGGAACGGCCCGACCTCGTTGCCCGACGGGCTGATCACCCCCAGCGTCGCGGCGACGATCAGCACGGGCAGGAGCGAGGTGGCGACAAACGCCACGCCCGCGCCCAGCATGAGGACCGCCCCGGCGACCAGGACGCGGCGCCGGCCGATCCGGTCCGCGTGCGTGGTCAGCCACAGCGACACGGCGGCGTCGCCGAGCAGCGTGAGGGCGAGCAGGAGCCCCACTTCGGCGCCGGACAGCCCGATCGCGTGGAGGTAGAGGACCAGGACGACCGCGAGGAAGCCGTAGCCGAACATCCGCAGGACACGCGTCCCGAACAGCAGCACGACGTCGCGCCGGTCGATTCCCGGCATGGCGCCATGGGCGTCGGGGGCGCCGACCCGACCGCTCATCGGCCGCGCGCCAGGTCCAGCAGCCGGCCCAGGACGCGCTCGCCGTCCGCTCGCAGGCCGTTGTGCGCGTACTCGTTGGTGACCCAGGGCCGGAGACCCCGGACGCCTCGCGCTGTCTCCTCGGCGAACGTCCGCTCCACGTAGACGTCGTCCGCGTAGATCGTGGCGGCCACCGGCACCTCGTTGCGTGCCAGGCGGTCGGCGTCGTAGAGACGCGGCCACGGGTGCTGGGCCAGCAGCTCGGCCGCCTCGCGGTGGGGGCGCAGCCCGCTGTAGTCCTCCCACATCCAGGGGAAGACGTGCTCGGCGCCCAGCAGGTCGCCCGAGACCGCGTCCTCCGGGGCCAGCCGGTGCGCCGACCAGCGCGTCGGGCCGCCGTCGGCATAGGAACTCTCGTGGAGTGTGGCGTAGATGGGATTGCGCTCCCAGCCGGGCGCGTCCTGCACGTCGCGAAGGAAGGCGAGCGACCCGAACGGCAGCTCGAGCACGTGGTGCAGCTTCTCGAACCCCGCGCTGTCGCCCAGCCACATCCCCAGCTGGCGGAACCGACGGGACGTGAGGCGATCGCCGTTGGGCAGCCGGACGTCCTCCGCGTCGAGATGCTCGAGGATGCTCGCCAGCCGGTCCCGGTCGCCCGGATAGCGCGCGTGGAAGCGCTCGTTCGCCTCGCGGACGCGGATCCACGTTGCGCGGTAGACGTCGTCCGCCGGCCGGTTGGTGATCGGCGCGAGCCCGCCGGTGATCAGGGCCTCGCGCAGCCCCTCCGGAGCGATCGAGAGATAGGTCAATGACGTGAACCCGCCGAAGCTCTGCCCCAGCAGGCTCCAGCGCCCCACGCCCAGCTCCGCGCGGATCAGCTCCAGGTCGCGCACGATCGAGTCAGCGCGGAAGTGCGTGAGGTACTCCGCCTGGTCCGCCGCCGAGGCGCCCGGCAGCGTCGGGCCAACCGGCGTGGAGCGCCCCGTGCCCCGCTGGTCCAGCAGCAGGACCCGGAAGTCGGCCACGGCGCGTGCCATCCAGCCGGACAGCGGGCTGGTCGGCCGGGTGGCCTCCATGCCCGGGCCGCCCTGGAGGAACACCAGGTACGGGCGGTCCAGGCCGTCGGGCGCGGCCACCTCGCGGGTGAACACCGTGATGGTGCCGCGAGACGGGTCGCCGTGGACCAGGGGAACGGTGTGCTCGCGCTCGGTCAGGACCGCGCCGGGCACGCGGAAGGTCACGCTCATCAGACCACTCTACCCTGCCCCACCTGCCCCCGGCAGGCGCCCGGGAGAGGACCGGCCGTATCCTCCGAGGCAGCATTCCAATGCCCCAGAGAGGCGCCCGTGGACTTCGACTACCGCCTGCCCAACTCCGACGCGCCCCAGATCCTGGTCCGGCGGACCGCGATCGGTGGCGTCCGGGTGGTCGCGGACGGCGAGCGGGTGCCGGGCCGCGGCGGAGTGTACGAGATCGCGGGCTCGGACGGGCAGGCGCACCTGCTGCGCGTGACCGGGGCGTGGACCGGGCTGCGGGCGATTGCCGACGGCTGGGACGTCCCGCTGGAGGCCCCGGTGCCCCTCTGGTCGCGTGCCCTGATCGTCCTGCCGCTGGCGCTCGTCATCGGCGGCCTGGTCGGGGTCGCGCTGGGTGCGGTCGCCACGGCGCTGAACGCGATCGTCGCGCGCACGCCCCTGCGGGTCCCGGTCCGGGCGCTGGTCATGATCGCCGTGCTGGTGGCCGCCGGCGTGGCATGGGCGGCGGTGGGGTCGGCGCTCACGACGATGGGCAGCGCCAGCGTGTCGTACGCGGTGGGCACGTGCCTGTCGGGCCTCACCCCCGGCACGGACCTGGTGGCCAAGACGCCGACGCCCGTCGCGTGCGACGCCCCGCACGACGCCGAGGTGGTCGGGACGTACGCGGCCGCCGACGCCGCCACCTACCCGGGCGAGACCGCGCTGGCGAGCACGGCGGGCCAGCGGTGCCCGCCCCTGTTCAGGGCCTACGTCGGCAGCGACTTCGCCTCGTCGCAGCTGGACATCCTGCCGGTGATCCCCACGCAGGTGGCCTGGGACGCCGGCACGCGCGACGTGGCCTGCGTGGCCGTCACGATGGACGGGTCCAAGCTGACCTCGTCGGTGAGGAACAGCCACCGCTAGCGGCGCCGGGCGGCCGGCGAGGTCTGGCCGGCGCCCTACCAGCGCTGGTGGACCAGCGGGCGAACCCTGGCGTCATAGAGCTCCGCCACCCGCGCCATCGTCTCCGGCGGCAGCGGCGCCAGGCCCGCGGCGGCGGCGTTCGCGATGGCCTGCTCCGGCGACTTGGCGCCCGGGATCGCCGCGGTCACACCCTCGTGCATGAGGATCCAGCGCAGCGCGACCTGGGCCAGCGTGACGCCGTCCGGGACCAGCTCGCGCAGCGCCTCGACCACCTCCAGGCCGGTCGTGTAGTCCACGCCGGCGAACGTCTCGCCCACGTCGAACACGGCGCCCTGCCGGTTGTAGGCACGATGGTCTGTCGCCTCGAAGACGGTGTCGGGCCGGAGCCTGCCGGTGAGCAGGCCGGACGCGAGGGGCACCCGGGTGAGCACGCCCACGTCGCGGCGGGCGGCCTCGCCCAGGAACCGCTCGGCGGGCCGCTGGCGGAGCATGTTGAAGATGATCTGGACCGTGGCCACGCCCGGGAACTCCAGCGCCTTGAGGCCCTCCTCCACCTTCTCCACGCTCAAGCCGTAGTTGCGGATCCGCCCCTCCGCCGCCATCTCGTCGAGGGCGGCGAAGACCTCAGGCGTGTAGTAGACCTGCGTCGGCGGGCAGTGCAGCTGGACCAGGTCCAGCGTGTCCACGCCCAGGTTCTCGCGGCTGCGGTCGTTCCAGGCCCGGAACGCGTCCGGGTTGTAGCTCTCGGGCAGCTGCGGAACGCGGCGGCCCATCTTGGTGGCCACGAAGAACGTCTCGCCCGGTCGCTCGCGCAAGAACCGGCCGATCAGCCGCTCGCTCCGCCCGTCGCCGTAGACATCGGCCGTGTCGATCAGGTCAACGCCGGCGTCGGCGGCCGCGTGGAGCGCCCGGAGCGCGGTCGCGTCCTCCACCGCCCCCCAGTCGCCGCCGATGGCCCACGCCCCGAAGCCCACGACCGAGACGGCACGGCCGGTCTTGCCAAGCCTGCGGTGCTCCATGGCGCGCTCCCTCCTGGTTGCGGTCCCGTGGCGGGCCTGCGAGCCGAGTGTACCGAGCGGGGCGCGACGGCCGGGGGCGCCGGCCGGGAGGACCTGCACCCGCAGCCAGCGGCCCGCGAGCGCTTGCCGGCTCGCACTCCGCGACACAGGGCACGTTGTGACAACTGGCCCTACTCACAAGGCCAGTCGGCATACCACCATCTCGCCTTCCGTTGCCGCGACCGACTGGCGGCACGTTCAGGAGCGAGCCCAGTGGCCGATCTGTCCACGCGCTTCACGGGGATTCCCTTCGTCAACCCATTCCTGCTTGCCTCGGCGCCCCCGACGGAATCCGAGAGCAACATCGAGCGGGCCTTTGAGGCCGGCTGGGGTGGCGTCGTCACCAAGACGATCGGCCTGCACCCCGTGGTGAACGTCGCCGGGCCCCGGACCAAGTTCCTCCGGACCGATCCGGCCACCGGGCGGACGTCGATGGCCAAGCGCCCCGAAGCCGCGCTGATGGCGTCGTGGAACTGGGAGCTGATCAGCGACAAGTCGCTCGACTGGTGGATGCCGCGCATCGAGCGGCTCAAGCGCAACTGGCCGGACCGCGTGCTGGTGGCCTCAATCATGGCCGGCTCCGGGGATGACAAGGAGTTCGAGCACTGGCAGACGCTGGCGCGTGGCGTCCAGGAGGCTGGCGCCGACGCGATCGAGCTCAACTTCAGCTGCCCGCACATGGACCGGGTTGACATGGGCTCCAACGTGGGCAAGGACCCGGTCCTGTGCTCCACCTCCACCATGGCCGTGCGGCAGGTGG
Source organism: Chloroflexota bacterium (assembly GCA_021825385.1). Taxonomy (GTDB): domain Bacteria; phylum Chloroflexota; class Limnocylindria; order Limnocylindrales; family CSP1-4; genus JAKAHU01. Next base: position 8,373 of record JAKAHU010000005.1, read on the forward strand.
CGAAGGTCCCGGTCTGGGTCAAGCTCACCCCGGCCACGGCGAACATCGCCGAGGAGGCGGAGGCCACCTTCCTCGGCGGCGCGAGCGCGATCGTGTCGTCCAACACGTTCCCGGCCCTGCCGCTGGTGGACCCCGACTCGCTCGAGTTCGAGATCAACGTTGACGGCTACGTCTCCGCCGGCGGCCTGGGCGGGCCTGCCATCCTGCCGCTGTCGCTGGCCAAGATGGCCGAGATGACGAAAGCCTTCCCGGACCGCGAGTTCTCCGGCATCGGGGGCATCTCCGGCTGGGCGCAGGCGCTGGACTACTTCCTGCTCGGCTGCGGGACCGTCCAGGTGGCCACGGCCGCGATGCTCGACCACGCGATCGGGCCCAACGTGATCCGGGACCTGACCGAGGGCATGGCCGCCTTCCTCGATCGGCACGCCGACCGGGGCTGGACCAGCCTCGACGACTTCCGCGGCCTGCGCCGCGACCGGATCGTGGCCCAGGGCGACATCCGGCGCCCGAGCGGCAGCGACTACCACGGCGGGCACGAGGAGGAGGCCGAGGGCTACGCCCCCGTGCCCGCGTCCGCCTAGCCAGGGAGGTGCGGACGGGTCTGGCGCGCCATCGGCGAGGACCCGTCCCGCCACCCGGCCGCACGGCCCCGGCGCCGCGAGACGCGCCGTGCGGGAACGCCGAGAAATCCATGCAGCAGCAGCGCACAATCCCGTGCCAAGGTCCAGCCCCGGCTGCTCGGCCGGGTCACAGGGCCGACTTGCGACGTCCAGCCGTCGCGGTCCGCGATCGCGCGAGGGTGAGGGTGCACCAGACACTGGCCGCCGAGCCTCCGATCCGTCTCGACGCTCCGTCGAGCGGAGGCGCCCGTCCGGTCCCTGCCTGGCGAACCACGCGAATCCGCACCCTGCCGGCCTTCGGGGGCCCGACGCCTGACCCCGGGGCGCGTCCCGCGCGCCCGGTCCCAGTGCCGCTCGCGAGGAGGGCGCGGGCAGGGGGGCGCTGGGTCGGAAGAGGCACGGGGTGTCGCCCGTCGTAGGTGCGAGGCATCGGTCACACCCGGAGGGAGGCTCTATGACAGCAGCGTCGTTGGAGCAGACTGTCCTGGCGGACGGTCGTGTCGAGCTGAGCCAGGAGGCCGACGCGGCCCTTGGCGTCTCGCGACTCCACAACGAGGACTTGGCGCCGGTCCCGATCGGCAAGCGCGTCTGGACGACGTACAACTACCTGGCCCTGTGGGTGGGCATGGCCCACAACGTCGCCACGTGGACGCTGGCCGCCGGCCTCGTCGCCCTGGGGATGGCGTGGTACCAGGCGATCATCACCATCATGCTGGCCAACGTCATCGTGCTGATCCCGATGCTGGCCAACAGCCACGCCGGGACCAAGTACGGCATCCCGTTCCCGGTGTTCGCCCGCGCGTCGTTCGGCGTTTTCGGCGCCAACCTGCCGGCGCTCATCCGGGCCGGCGTCGCCTGCGGCTGGTTCGGCATCCAGACCTGGATCGGCGGCGGCGCGATCTTCGTGCTCATGGGCTCGCTGCTGGGCGACGGCTGGACCAAGGCCGCCTCGCTCTCCATCGGCACAGGCACCTTCGCCGCGCAGCCGTGGACGATGTGGCTGTCGTTCCTGATCTTCTGGGGCATCAACATCTTCATCGTCCTGCGGGGCATGAACTTCATCCGCCACTTCGAGAACTGGGCCGCCCCGTTCGTCATCGTGGTGGCGCTGTTCCTCCTCATCTGGATGGCGATCCAGGCCGGAGGCCTGGGCCCGATCGTCAACGACCCCGGCACGCTCGGCTGGGGCGACAAGTTCTGGCCGGTCTTCTGGCCGTCGCTCATGGGCATGATCGCGTTCTGGTCCACGCTCTCGCTCAACATGCCGGACTTCACCCGGTTCGGCCGCAGCCAGCGTGACCAGGCCCTCGGCCAGACCCTCGGCCTGCCGACGACGATGACCGCGTTCCCGCTGATCGCGGTCCTGACGACCTCGGCCAGCCAAGTCGTGTACGGCAAGGCGATCTGGGACCCGGTCGCGCTGGCCGGGAACTTCAACAACCCGATCATCGTGATCCTGGCGGTGTTCACGCTCGCCGTCGCGACCCTGTCCGCGAACGTCGCCGCGAACGTCGTCAGCCCGTCCTACGACTTCTCCAACGTCCTGCCCAAGTACATCAGCTTCCGCACCGGCGGCCTGATCACCGGCGTGATCGGCATCCTGATCCAGCCGTGGAACCTGTACAGCGACCCGCACGCGTACATCTTCACGTGGCTCGGCACCTACGGTGGCGCCACCGGCGCCATCGCGGGCGTCCTGATCGCCGACTACTGGTGGGTCCGGCGGACCCGCCTCCACCTCGCCGACCTGTATCGGCGCGACGGCCGCTACCGCTACGCGGGCGGCTGGAACTGGATCGCGGTCGTGGCGCTCCTCCTGGGAATCCTGTTCGCGATCGGCGGCTCGTACACGCCGACCGGCCAGGACGGCCCCTTCCCGCCGGGGGGCATCATCCCGATCCTGAAGAGCCCGTTCCCCTTCGCCGACTACAGCTGGGTCGTCGGTCTGGTCGTGGCCTTCCTCGTCTACGGTGTCCTCACGCTCCTCATCCGAGGCAAGGACCCCGCGGCGACGGAGTGACCCCTGTCGGTTCGTCCTGACGCGAAGCGAGGCCCCTCCGGCAACGGGGGGGCCTCGTCATGTCCCGGGGCGGGGTGCTACTTCCCCAGCCGCCACTGCCAGCGGCGCGCCGCCTGGAGACGCCCCACCAGCTCGGCCTCGGTGGCCTCGGTCACGCGACGGATGCCGGCGTTGCGGTTCAGCTCCAGGTTGACCGCCGCGTACGTCAGCCCCGACCAGCGCGCGATGTCCTTGGCCGCCTCGGCGTTGGCCAGGCGAAGCCGGTCCTTCACGGCGCGGCGCGTCGCCCCGTCCATCGGCAGGCCGGCCGGCGGCGCGACAAGGGGCGGGGGCGGCCCGAGCTCCAGCTCGATCGTCGGGTCCTCGCCCGACTCCCAGTCGCCCGGGAGCGGCTCGCTCCACGCCTCGCCCGTGGACGCGTCGCCCACGGCCACCGCGGACAGGGCCGCGAACAGCGAGAGCTGCTCGCCCGCCGCCAGCTCGGCCGCCTTGGCCCGGCGCTGCGCCTCCGGATCGTCCTCCTCGCCGGGGCGAGCCGTCCGTCGCAGCGAGTGCCGACGCTGCTCCGCGATCTCCGCCGCCCGGATCCGGAGCCGGGGATCGTCGGGGATGAACAGCCAGGCGCGCTGGTCGCGCACGCCGGGCACCCAGCGCACGAACCGGCCCACGGCCTGGCGGAAGAACAGGTCCGTGGTCACGGTGGTCGCGTAGACGCCCACCCGCAGGCGCGGGATGTCCACGCCCTCGCTCACCATCCGCACGGCCACCAGCCAGGGGTCCCTGCCCACGGCGAACGCGGCGATCTTCTCGGACGCGTCCGGATCGTCCGAGGTGACCACCGTGGCCGGCGCGCCGATCTCCTGGCGCAGCAGCTGCGCGATCCCCCGGGCATGGTCCTGGTCCATGGCGATGACGAGGCCGCCCGCGTCCGATTGGTGCCGCCGCACCATCTCTAGCCGGGCGACAGCCTCGCGCAGAACCGACGGCAGCCAGTCGCCCTCGATCGAGAGCGCCGTCCGCAGGCGCTGGTTCGCCAGCTGGCTGGCGAGCGGGTCGTCGAACGTCGCCTGGTGGACGACGCCGTCGGGCGCGCTCCACTCCATCTCGCCGCCGGTCCGCGGGAAGTACACCGGACGCACCACGCGGCCGTCGCGCAGGGCGTCGCCGTAGCCGTACTCGAAATCGGGGACGGCCTCGTCGGCCACGTAGCGCACGAACGGGATGGCCCGCGTGTCCGAGCGGAACGGCGTGCCCGAGAGCGAGATCCGCCGGTGCGTGGTGGCGAACGCGTGCCGCAGCGCGTCGCCCCACGCCTGCTCCTCGCCCGCGTGGTGGACCTCGTCGAGGACGACGTGGGCGCCCGCGGCCTGCGCCCGGATCGCGTCAGCGGCCAGCGCCACCTGCTGGTAGCTCGTGACGATGCCGTGCATGTCGGGCGGCATCGGCCCGTCGGCGGGCGACCAGGCCGGGTCCAGGTGCAGGCCGAGCCCCGCGGCGGCACTCGCCCACTGGACCTTGAGGTGCGCGGTCGGCGCCACCACGACAACCCGGCCCGGCCGCTTGGCGAGCGATGTCCGGAGGGCCGCCAGCGCGAACGTCGTCTTGCCGGCGCCGGGCGTGGCGACGGCCAGGAAGTCGGGGTGCTCGGCGGCGGCGAAGCGCGCCAGGGCGGCATGCTGCCAGGGTCGGAGACGGACGCTGCGGGACACGGTTCCCTGCGGGCTGGGACGGGGCGGGGGCGGAGGCCGGCCGCCAGTTTCGCACCCCTCGCCGGTTGGGGTCGCCACCGGCCGCGGTCGCGGTCGCCGGGCCAGGGCTGGCAGCCCGGCGCGAAGTGCGCGAGGACCGGGCAGGGGTAGCCCGACCGCGGCTGACCGGTCCCGAGCGGGGTTGCGCCGAGGACGCGCTCGCGCCTGGCGGAACGCCTCGGGCCGGGTCGCATTCCCAGGAGCGGTGAGGAATAGCCGCGCCGGCCCGATCACGTCGCCGTCGAGACGCTATCCTGCCGCGATGGAGGTGTCCCCCGTATGAAGATGCCGCTCCCCAGCCCGGTCCGTGACCTCATCGCGTTCCTGGTCGTGGCCGTCGCCTGCCCGACGTCGGTGTTCGGCGGCGCCAACCTCGGCTGCGTGGGCCACACCGACTTCAGCGGCTCCTGCGCGGCCACCGTGATCTTCGTGTCGCCGCTCGTCCTGGTCCTCGGGGGCCTGATCGCTGGCATCGCCACCCGAGGCTGGACCGGGCTCCTGGTGTCGCTGGTCGGCATGGCGGTTGGGATGACGGCCATCCTGGTGCTCTCCGAGATGGGCGGCAACCCCGTGCCGCTCGACTGGTTCTCGGCGGTCGTCGCCGCGGGCTTCTTCGGCGCTCCCACGGTCGTGGGCTACGCCGCGGGGCGGGGCGCCATGCGGCTGGTCGCCGGCCGGGCCCGGTAGCCCCGGGGAGACGCCCGCCGGTGCTCGCGTCCTAGAGGTAATCGATTGCTGCGGTCATCCGCGGTACGCTCTCCGGGTGACTGACCCAGCCGCGCGGCCCGCCGCCAAGACCCCGCGCCGCCCCGTCCCCGCCGTCCACAGCCGGCCGGCCGCGCTCGTGCTGCTGGCCCTCCTGTCGCTCGTCTGGGGCGTCCACTGGGTGGTGGTCAAGGAGGGGCTCCGGTACTTCCCGCCGCTCACCTACGGCGCGCTGCGGCTCGTCACGGGCCTGCTCACGATGGTCGCCATCCTCGCGCCGCGACGGCAGTTGCGCCGGCCCCCGCGCGCCGACATCCCGATCGTCCTCTCCGTGGGGCTGGTCCAGATGGCGGTCAGCATTCTGATCATGAACTTCGCCCTGCAGGCCGTTCCCGCGGGCCGGTCGTCGGTGCTCGCCTACGCCATGCCGCTGTGGGTATCGCTTCTGATGTGGCTGCTGTTCCGGGTGGTGCCGCGCCGCAGCGAGGTCCTCGGCATCGTGCTCGGCGTCGCCGGTGTCGCCATCCTGGTCAATCCCACCGTGATCGACTGGGGCATCCCCGCTGAACTGGCAGGCACGCTTGCGCTCGTCTCGTATGGCGTCATGTGGGCCGGCGTCACCATCCACATCCGACGGCACACGTGGCACGCGACGCCGCTCGAGCTCCAGCCCTGGATGCTGCTGCTCGCCACGGTCGTGGTGGGCGCGGCGGCACTGCTGTTCGAGCCCGGGGCGAAGGTGGACTGGCAGCCGGGCGCCGTCTTCGCGCTGCTCTACAGCGGACCGCTCGCCACGGCGTTCGCCTACTGGGCGAGCCAGTCCATCACGCGCTCGCTCGGCCCCTTGAGCTCCGCGATGGGCTTCCTCGCGACGCCCCTCGTCGGCCTGGTGGCGGGCGCGCTGATCCTCGGCGAGCAGCTCGGGCCGGCCGACCTCGCGGGCTTCGGACTCGTCGTCGCCGGGATCGCTGCCGCGTCGCTCGTGCCGGCCCGGATGGCGGCCCGCCATGATCCCGCGGGCGCGGACCCCGGGGCCGCCTTCCCCGCGGAGCCCATGGGGTAGGGGCTGGGAAGCCCGCTCGTGCCCGCTCGGCGCAACGCGACGTGGCGCCGCGTGACGCCGGGCGGAGAGAGCTGAGGCACCCCGCCCCGCGGTGCCGCCGGCTCAGCGGCTCACGCCGTACGTCTTTGCGGTCTCGATCATCGCGGCGAGGTTTTCGGGCTTCGCCTCGTCGAGCATCACCGACGTGTCCACGATGTAGCCGCCGTCGCGCCCGAGCAGGTCGATCAGCCGACGCGTCGTGGCCGCCACCTCGTCCGGCGTGGCGGCGAGGAGCTGGATGTTGGGCACGCTGCCCATCAGGCAGACCCTGCCCGCCAGCGCGCCGCGCGCCGCCTCGGGGCGCGTGCCCGCGAGGTGGTAGATCATCGTCCCGGAGGGCACGTCCGCAATGGCCTCGAGGCGGCTCTCGAAGTCCGCCTCCCAGTACACGAGCGGGATGATGCCGAGTCCCACCAGAGCGAGCAGGCCCTCGCGCAGGTACGGCCAGTAGAACTCCCGGAACTGGGCGTCGGACATGAACTCCCGGGTGGCCTTGTGGATCCAGATCCAAACGATGGGCAGCTCGGCCGAGGCTGCCGGGGCCGCGTACTCGACGAAGATCCGAGTCGCCACCTTGAGCGCGTCGTGGAGCTTGGCGGGCCGGCGGCGCATGTCGGCGAGGATGTTGGCGGTGCCGCGCAGCGTGTCGCCGAGGATGTCGAACGGCGCCCAGTCGAAGCCCGCGTACGCGAGCGGGTAGCCCTTGGCGCGCGCCTCCTCCGTGTACTGGCCAATCGACGCGAACCAGTCGTTGACCTCCTCGCCGGCCTGGATCGCGGCCTCGAGCGAGCGGCGGGCCTCCGGGGCGGCCAGCGCGCCGAGGCTCATCCAGCCGCTCCACATGAAGCGCCTCCAGGGCGCGGGCCGCCCGAATCCCTCCAGGGCGGCGAACTGGCGTGGCGCCCAGGTGCGGAACATGAAGTCGGACGGGTCGGCGATGAAGTCGTCGTACTCGGCCGCTGTCATGTACTCGCCCTCGACGTACTGGTACATCGCGTCGTCGGGCAGGCCGTGGCCGGGCCAGCGGAACGCTCGGTAGCCCAGCGTCTCCATGGGCTTGGCGGGGTAAGCGAGGATCGGACCGAAGTCGAGGTCCGGGGCGAACCGATCGGCGAAGGCGTGGCACGCCCGCCGAGCGGCGGCGTAGTCGGTCATCGCCTCGCGCATCGTCAGGCCGCCGTAGGTGTAGACGTACTTCTGGTACGGCCCGAACACGGGGACGCGGTCCGGGGTCCGCTGCGCCACCGCGTCGCGCACGCGCTGCTGGCGGGCGGCGTAGGCGGCCGCGGGGTCGTCGTTGAACTCGCGCATCTGCCGTGCCTCCGTGCTCAGGCGACCCAAGCCGAGGCGAGCCGGACGGCCGCCTGCGCGTTCGCGCCGTACGCGTCGGCACCGACGTAGGCCCGGACGTCCTCGTCCATGATCGCGCCCCCAATCATCACCTTGACCGTGCTGCGGAGGCCGGCCTCGGCCAGCGCCTCGACCGTCAGGCGCATCTGGTCGAACGCGATCGTGAGAAACCCCGACAGGCCCACAACCGCGGGTCGCGCCTCGCGGACCCGCTCCACGAACACCTCCGCCGGCACGTCCACGCCAAGGTCCACCACCTCGAAGTTGTTCACCTCGAGCATGAACGTGACGATGTCCTTGCCGATATCGTGGATGTCGCCGGCGACCGTGCCGATCACGACCCGCCCGCGGGGCGCCACCGGGGCCGCCTCGGCGAGCCGCGGCTTCACCAGCGCGGCGATCCCCTTCATCACGTCGCCCGCGATGATGAGCTCGGGCAGGAAGTACTCGCCCGCCTCGTAGCGTGCCCCGACGATCCCGAGTGCGTCCTTGGCGGCATCGAGGACCGCGGCAGGCTCGGCGCCGGCCTCGAGCCAGGCGACGGCCAGACGCGCGGCCTCGTCCTCCTCCATGTCGGCGATGGCGTGGATGAGCTCGTCTCTCATCGTCCTCTCCTGCGGTTCCCGATCAGCGGGCGATGCGGGCGCTCGCGCCCCGGATGACCGCCTCGACCTCGGCTCGTGCGGCCATCGACGCGTCGCCCGGCGTGGTCATCGCGAGCGCGCCGTGGGCGGCTCCGTACTCCACCGCCTCGGCTGGGCCGCGCCCGTCGAGGAGCCCGAAGATGAGGCCCGAGGCGAACGAATCGCCGCCGCCGACGCGGTCGAGGACCTCGAGGTCGGGCCGGCGCGTGGCCTCGTGCAGCACGCCGTCGGCCCAGCAGACGGCCCCCCAGTCGTTCCGGGTGGCCGTCCGGGCGACGCGGAGCGTGGTGGCCACGACCCCGAGGTTGGGGTACGCGGCGACCACGTCCCCGATCATCCGGCCGAAGCCCGCCGGGTCCAGCGCCGTGAGGTCAGCGTCCGAGCCGGGCACGTCGAACCCGAGCGCCGCGGTGAAGTCCTCCTCGTTGCCAAGCAGCACGTCCACCAAGGCCACGAGGTCGCGATTGACGTCGCGGGCGCGTTCGCGACCGCCGATCCCGGCCCACAGCGACGGTCGGTAATTGAGGTCGTACGAGACGACCACGCCGTGGCGGCGGGCGGCCTCCATCGCCTCGCGCGCCACTGCGGCGGTCGTCTCAGACAGCGCCGCGAAGATGCCGCCCGTGTGGAGCCAGCGAGCGCCATCGCCGCCGAACAGCGCGTCCCAGTCCACCTCGCCAGGCCGCATCTGCGATGCCGCCGTGTGACCCCGATCGGACACGCCCAGCGCGGCGCGAACGCCGAATCCGCGCTCCGTGAAGTTCAGCCCGTTGCGCACCGACCTGCCGATGCCGTCGTACTGGACCCAGCGGACGCGGCTCGCGTCCACGCCACCCTGGCGGATGAGATCCTCGATCAGGCGCCCGACGGGATTGTCGGCCAGCGCGCTCACGAGCGCCGTCCGCAGCCCGAAGCACCGGGTCAGGCCGCGGGCGACGTTGTACTCGCCGCCGCCCTCCCAGGCGCTGAACTCGCGCGTCGTCGAGATGCGCCCCTCGCCGGGGTCCAGGCGGAGCATCACCTCGCCCAGGGCCACAAGGTCCCAGCGCGACCCTGCCGCCGGCCGGATGTCAAGCGGCACCGCTACACCTTGCGATCCGAGTCGCCCGACTCGTCGAACGCCCGGTGCATCATGCCCAGCGACGGGTCCGGACCCTTGAAGCCGACCAGATACTCGAGCCGAATGGGCGCGAACGCCTCGTAGAACACAACGTCCTCGTCGCCCAGCTGACGGAAGGCGTGGATCCAGTTGGAGGGGATGACCAGGAGCGAGCCCGGCCCCACCTCCCTCTCCTCGCCCGCCACCCTGGCCCACAGGCGTCCCGACGCGACCAGCATGATCTGCTCGGCTTCGTGGCTGTGCTCCGGGACCACCACGCCGCCGCGGTAGACGATGCGGGTCAGCATCACCTTCTCGCCGGAGACGGCCTGGCGGTGGACGCCCTTGACGTACTCGACCGTCGGGAACTCGTCCCAGGTGGTGATCTGGCTCATGCGGCTCCCTCCCCGGCGGCGGCCCGGGCATCGAGCCCGCGCAGGATCGCCTCCGGCGTGACCGGCAGGGTGTCCACCCTCACCCCGCACGCGTGGTAGATGGCGTTGACGATGGCCGGGATCGGCGCGTTGGCAGTCATCTCGCCGACGCCCTTGACGCCGTACGGCCCGTTGGCCGAAGGGACCTCGAGCACCACCGATTCGATGAGCGGCAGCTCCGGCATGCCCGGCATCAGGTACCCGGCGAAGTCCTTGGGGCTGTGGTCGCGGCTCGGGTAGTACGGCTCCGTGGTCTCGTAGAGCGCGTGGCTCATGCCCATCCATGCACCGCCCGTGATCTGGCCCTTCACCAGCGCTGGGTTGACCTGCCGGCCCACCTCGTAGGCGCTTCGGATGCTCAGCACCGCCACCTCGCCCGTCTCGGTGTCCACCTCCACCTCGGCCACCGTGCAGGCGTAGGCCTGGGTGGAGTCGGGGTCCATGGCCCCGGTCTCCGGGTCCACGCCGCTCTTGGGTTTCATGTACGCGCCGCGTCCGGAGATCGTGCGGCCGTACTGGAACTGGGCTCGTGACGCGAGGTCCGCGATGTCGCGCCGCTTCTGGGGCGAGCCGGACACATAGACGCCGCCCCGCCCGTCGAGGACGAGGTCGTCAGCCGACACCTCGAGCTCCTCGGACGCGAGCTGGAGCACGGCGTCGCGCGCCTCGATGGCCGCCGCTTTTACCGCGTTGCCCACCCGGTGCGTGGCGCGGCTGGCGAAGGTGCCCATATCGTGCGGCCCGGTGTCGGTGTCGGCGGTCTGGATGACGATCTGGTCATAGGGGACGCCGAGCGTCTCCGCGGCGATCTGGGCCATCACGGTGCGCAGCCCCTGTCCCAAGTCCGCGGCAGCGAGCACCACGTTGAACGAGCCGCTCGTGGTGGCGTGGATCAGCGCCTGGGACGGGTCACCGCCTAGGTTCATCCCAGTCGGGTAGTTGACCGCGGCCATGCCGGTCCCACGCAGCTTCGCCATGTCAGCGGCCCCCTTCCTGCTCGGCGCGCGGGGCCGAGGACATCGCCATGAGGTCGGGCGGCAGCTCGCGCCCGACAAGCCCGGCGGCCGCCTGCATCGTCTCGATGAGGGTGCAGTCCGCGACGGCCTTGCGGTGCGGCTTGACGTCGCCGTTGTGGTGGGCATTCCGGAAGCGAACTGTCCAGGGGTCCAGGCCGCAGACCTCGGCGATCTTGTCCATCTGGACCTCGACCGCGAACGAGCCCATCGTGACGCCGAACCCGCGCATCGCCGAGGTGGGGGTCCGGTTGGTGTAGACGCAGTAGGCATCGATCGACACGTTCGGGATGCGGTAGGGCCCGGCGGCGTTCGCCGCGTGCTTGGTCAGCGCGTAGGGCGTCTGGCGGCTGTAGGCGCCGCAGTCGGCGAGGCTCGTCACCTGGCGTGCGACGACGGTGCCGTCGGCCAGCACCCCGTCCTTGATCCGGATCGTCCACGGGCTGCGCGTGGAGCTGACCTGCATCTCCTCCTGACGGGTGAACACGTAGCGCACGGGCCGACCGGTCCTCATCGCGCCGAGGGTCGCGAGCGGCTCGACGATGACGTCCACCTTGCCGCCGAACCCACCGCCGACGGTGCCGCCCACGAAGCGCAGCCGGTTCGGCTGCACCTGCAGGATGATCGAGGTGTTGTCCAGGCTGAAGTACAGCGCCTGCGTGTTGGTGTAGACCGTGTACCGGCCGTTGGGCTCGGGGACCGCGATGGCACCGGTGGTCTCGAGGGGCGCCTGCTCGATCGGCGAGGTGCGGTACTCGCCCTCCACGATGTGGTCCGCCTGCGCGAAGCCGGCCTCGACGTCGCCGAAGCGGACGCGCCGGCAGTTGTGGCCCTCGAACATGAACGTGTTGTTGCCCCAGTGGGTCACCACCGGGGCGTCGGGCCGCAGCGCCTCGTCCATGTCGAACACGGCGGGCAGTTCCTCGAGGTCCATGCCGACCCGGGCGACCGCCTCGTTGGCTGCGGCCTCGGTCTCGGCGAGGATGGCCACGATCGGCTCGCCGACGTAGCGGACCCGGTCCTCGGCGAGCACGAACTCCTCCTCGGGCTCCACGCCGATGAGCCCCAGGATCGTGTAGACGTTGTGCGGCACGTCGGCGTGGGTGAGGGCGCGGACGAAGCCCGGCACGCGCTCCGCCTCGGACAGGTCCACCCCCCGCACGCGTGCGTGGGGCAGCGGGCTGCGGACCACCTTGAGGTGCAGCATGCCCGGGAAGGTCAGGTCCGCCGTGTACTTCGTCTGGCCGGAGACGTGTCCGGCGCCGTCGTATCGCTGGAGCGATTCGCCGACGACATTGAGGCCGGCGCTCATCGGGTGGCCTCCTCGCGGGACACGACGGCTGCAGCCTCGACGGCTGCGAGGATCGGCGCGTAGCCCGTGCACCGGCAGACGTTGCCCGACAGCGCGTCCATGACCTCCTCGCGGGTGGGCGACGGGTTCCGCTCGAGCAACGCCTCGGTGACCATCTCCATGCCCGGCGTGCAGTAGCCGCACTGGGTGCCGTTGGCGTCGAGGAACGCCCGCTGAACGGGCGTTAGCCCCTCGGCGGGCGTGAGGTCCTCAAGGGTGGTCACGCTCCGGCCGGCCACGTCCTGGACCGGGAGCAGACAGGACGGGACGGGCTCGCCGTCCAGCAGCACCGTGCACGAGCCGCAGCCGCCCTGTCGGCAGCCGTCCTTCACCGACGTGCGGCCGAGCTGCGTGCGGAGGACCTGCTGGAGGGTCGTCAGCGGGCGAACCAGCACCTCCACGGGCCGGCCCCCAAGCTCGAATTCGACGACGACTGACGCCACGCTACGCACCCCTCTCCTCGGGCTGCGCGAGCTGCGCCAAGGCCCGTTCCACCATCACGCCCACCATCCGCCGCCGATACCAGGCCGACGCGACCGGATCCGAGAAGGGCTCGGCGTCCTCCATCGCCGCGGCGACCGCCTCGGCGATGGCCGCGTGGGTCAGCGGGCGGCCGAGCAGGGCCGCCTCGGCACCAGCCGATCGCAGCGGGTGCGGACCGACGGCTCCGAGCGCCACGCGCGCGTCGGCGACCACATCGCCCTCCATGGCGACCCGCGCGGCGACGGTCACCACCGCCGGCGTGTTCGCCGCCTTGCGGCCGAACTTGAGGAACGCCTGGCGGTCGGCAGTGACCGGAACCGCCAGCCGCACCGCGAGCTCGTCCGGGGCGAGTGCGGTGGTCATGAAGCCCGTCCAGAACCCGCCGAGCGGCAGCACGCGGACACCGGACGGGCCGATCGCCTCGACCTGCGTGTCGAGCGCGAGCAGCGCCGTGGCCACGCCCCCCCCCGGCGGCGGGGTGAACAGGTTGCCGCCGACCGTGCCCACGTTGCGCACCTGCCAGCTGGCCGTGTGGCGCGCGGCCTCAGCCAGGAGCGGCAGGTGCGGCTGGGCGGCCAGCGCCGTGAGCGTTGCCGTAGCGCCGATCATGAGGCGGTCGCCCACCAGCTCCACGCGGTCGATCCCGAGCCGGCGCAGGCCCATCACCCTGGCCGGCAGCGAGATGCCCTCGTTGATCAGCGGCATCGCGACCGTCCCACCGGCGATCACCAGGAGCTCGGGACCGTGCTCCGTGAGGAGGGCCAGGGCCTCTGGCACCGACGCGGGCTGGAAGTAGCTCGAGACCGTCACTCGTGGACCTCCATGGCAAGGCGACGGTCCAGGGCGGCGAGACCCTGGCCGATCAGCGATTGGGCGAGGCGTTCTGCGATGCCGCCGTCGAGGCGGGCGAGCGGGCCGCCGACCACGCCCGACCCGCTGTAGGTCATGGCGGTCCCGGCGTCGGCGTCCGCGAGCTCGAACCGGGCCCGGCCCGCGATCGTGCCCATGGCGCCCTCGACGCGACCGTCGAGGTCGCATCGCTCGGGCTCGAGGATGTCGACGAGGCGGACGTGCGTGCGGTAGGTGCCCGCAGCGCCCGGAAGGCGGAGGGCGATCCGGCCCGCGTACTCGTCGGGGCCAACCTGCTGGACGGCCTCGCAACCGGGGATCACAGCGAGCAGCACGCGCGGGTCGCGGATGGCGGCGAACACCGCGCCGCGCGGTGCGGCGAAGTGGTGGCGGCCCTGGATGTTCATCGCCGCACGGCCGACGCCACGGCGCTCGCCAGCGCCGCCTCCACGTGGGTCAGGTGCGCCTCCATGGCGGCGGCTGCCGCAGCGGGGTCATGCGCGCGCAGCGCGGTCAGGATCGTCTCGTGGTCCTTGAGGGCGCCCCGGCGAGTCGCGGCGGCAGCGCCCGTCCGCTCTCGGCTCACCCTGCCCAGCGTGTTGATGATGCGCATGAACTGGACGAGCAGGAAGTTGCCGGCCGCCTCGCAGACGGCGTCGTGAAACGCGATATCGAGCTCCGCGAAGCGGTCGGCGTCGTCCACGGCGGCCTGCAGCCGCTGCAGCAGCGCATCCAGGTCGCTCAGCTCGTCGGGCGTGATCCGCTGAGCCGCTAGGCGGACGTTGCCCACCTCCACGATGCGCCGGGTCTCGATGACCTGCGACAGCGCGACGGGGTCCTTCGAGAACACGAAGTCGAGGTGCGAGATGAGCTGCTGCGGCTCGAGGGCGGTGATGTAGGTGCCGGCACCCTGGCGGATCTCGACGACGTTCATGATCGCGAGCGCGCGAAGCGCCTCGCGCAGGACCGGCCGACTGACGCTCATCTCCGCGGCCAGCTCCCGCTCGGCGGGCAGCTTGTCGCCGGGCCGGAGCTGCTCGGCCCGGATGAGGTCGAGCAGGCGCGACGCGATCTCCTCGGGCAGGGTGCTGCGGTCCACCAGCGCGAAACGCGGCCACGCCGGTGGCGTCTCGGCACCGCCGCCGGCGGCGGGTTCGGGATCGGTTGCCACGCTGCTCCTCCGCTCGATGGGACCCGGGCGATGCTATGGCGCGTCTGATAAAGTCGTCAACTGGTAAGACCACTTTAGGAGCCACCGGCATGATCGAGCGCCACATCAGCTTCGCCGTCCTGCCCGCCAAGACCGCCGAGTTCGAGCGCTTCATCGCTGAGCAGTACCGGCCGCCCGTGCTCGAGATGCCGGGCCTGATCGAGTGCAGTCTCCTGCGCGAGGCGGAGCACGCCGACCGTTACCAGCTGGTGTTCCGGTGGGAGACGGCCGACAACGCGGTGGCTTGGCGCGTGAGCGACGTGCACCAGGGCCTGCAGCCGGCGCTCAACGCGCTGCATGCGGGCATGGAGATCGTCGCGTACGAGAAGGTTGCCTAGGCCGAGCACCTCCCCACCTCGCCCAACCCCAGCGCGACCGGAGGACGCGATGCCCGACGAGCGGTTCCTGGTCACCGGCGGCACCGGCTGCATCGGCGCGTGGGTCGTGCGCGCCTTGGTGCGCGAGGGCCTGTCCGTCACGGTTGTGTCTGCCCGGGGCTCCGACGCCCGGCTGCGCCTCGTCCTGACCGAACCGGAGCTGGCGAGCGTCCAGCTGGTGGCCGCCGACATCACCGACCTCGCCGCGATCGAGGCGGTGGCCCGCCGCTCGGGCGTGAGCCGCATCGTCCACCTCGCCGCCCTCCAGCTGCCGTTCTGCGCGGCCGACCCGATCGCCGGCGCCCGCGTCAACGTCGAGGGCACCGCCGTGATGTTCGAGCTGGCGCGGCGCCTGGAGACCGGTCGCCTCGTCTACGCGAGCAGCGCCGCGGTGTTCGGTCCGAAGGCACACTACGCGGATGCGGTCGTCGGCATGGACGCCGAGCTTCATCCGACCTCGCACTACGGCGTGTTCAAGGTCGCCAACGAGCAGGCGGCCCGCGTGTACTGGGAGAGCTGGGGGCTCGCGAGCACGGGGCTCCGGCCCCATTCCGCCTACGGCCCCGGCCGGGACCAGGGGGTGACGTCAAAGCCCACCGTGGCGATGATCGCCGCGGCAGCCGGGCGCCCATACCGCATCGACTTCGGCGGCGGCTGCCAGTTCCAGTTCGTCGAGGATGTCGCGGCGGCGTTCATCGCGGCGGCGCGCAGCGGGCGGCCGGGCGCCGAGGTGTTCAGCATCGGCGGCCCGCGCATCGGCGTGGACGAGGTGGTCGACGCCATCGGGGACGTGGCGCCTGCCTCCCGCGGGATGATCACGTTCGGAGACCGGATCCTGCCGTTCCCCGAGGCGTTCGACGGCGCGCCGCTAGAGGCCGCGCTGGGCGCCCAGCCGGTGACGCCACTGGCCGTGGGCGTCGAGCGGACGATCGCCGTCTATCGCGACGCGATCGCACGCGGGCTCGTGGACGACGCGTTCCTCGACCGCGTGGTGGGGGGCTGACCATGCAGGTGGAGGCGTTCGCGGCGCGGCTCGCCGAGGTCCGCGTGGTCCCGGTCGTGACCATCGACGACGCGGCCGACGCTGTCGGGCTTGCTGAAGCGCTCGCGCAGGGCGGGCTGCCGATGGCGGAGGTGACGTTCCGCACCGCCGCGGCGGCTGATGCGATCGCCGCGATCCGCGCCGCCAGGCCAGATGCGCTCGTGGGAGCGGGCACGGTGCTCGACCCGGCCACCGTCGACCGGGCGGTTGACGCCGGCGCCGAGTTCATCGTGGCGCCCGGGTTCGGGCCAGCCGTCGTGGCGCGGGCCGCCGAGCGCGGCGTGGCCATGCTCCCGGGCGCTGCCACGCCCACCGAGATCGAGATGGCGCTCGCGGCGGGCCTGAGCCTCGTCAAGTTCTTCCCCGCCGAGGCGTCGGGTGGCGTCGGCTACATCCGGGCCATCGCGGCCCCCTATCGCGAGGTGCGCTTCGTCCCCACGGGCGGGGTCACGGCGGCCAACCTGGCCGCGTACCTCGCGCTCCCGGCCGTCGTCGCCTGCGGAGGCACATGGATCGCCCCGCCTGACGCGATCCGCAACCACCGCTGGGAGGCGATCGGCGCGGCCGCGGCCGAGGCGGTCGCGATCGGGCGGCGAGCTGCGAGCTGAGGGGGCGACCGGCGGGCCGAGACGTCCAGCACGGCACCGGGAACGTCACGCGGCCCGGGGGCTCGAGCGGTCAGCTCGCGTCCACCCAGGCTTCCCCTCGGAGCACGCGGCGAACCCGCAGGTCATCGTCCAACTCCACGAGGTGCGCGAGGCGCCCGACCTCGATCCGCCCGCGATCGTGCGCATCGAGCAGCGCGGCGGGGTTGGACGACGCGGCCTGCACGGCGCGCACCAGCGGCAGCCCTTCGCGGACGAGGTTGCGGACCGCCGTGTCCAGCGCGATCGTGGAGCCCGCGAGCGTGTCCGTGCCCACCAGCGTCGCGCGGCCGCCGCGCACGTCCACCTCGAGGCCACCCACGCGTGTGCGCCCGTCGCCCATGCCGGCGAGCGGCAGCGCGTCACTGATCAGCACCAGGCGGTCCGCCGGCTTGGTGCGCGTGATGATCGGCCACAGCGCCGGGTGAACGTGGAAGCCGTCGGCGATTAGCTCTGCGTAGGCGTCGTCGTCCACGAGCGCCGCCACCGCGAGGCCGGGGTTGCGGTGGTCGATGCCGGACATCGCGTTGAACAGGTGCGTGGTCGTGACGCGCCGCCCAGCCGCCGCGTAGCCCGCCTGCGCCTCCGCGAGCGTCGCCTGCGAGTGGCCGAGCGAGGTCACGATCCCGCGCTCGGCGAGCCGCGCGATGAGTGCCGGCGATCCCGGCAGCTCAGGCGCGATCGTCATGATCCGCAGGCCGTCGAGCACGCGCTCGATCACGGCCGGGTCGAGGTCGGCCGGGGTGCGGAGGAGCGCCGGGTCGTGCGCGCCCTTGCGCGCAGGCGCGATGAACGGCCCCTCGAGGTTGAACCCGAGCGGCACGGCGCCGTCGGCCGGGGCAATGGGCATCCAGGCCCGGACCCGCTCAGCGAAGCGGGGCAGCTCGTCGGCTGACAGCGTCGGAGCGGTGGGCAGGAACGACGTGACGCCCCGACGGAGCAGCGCCCGCGCCATGCCTGACAGGGCGTCCGTGTCGCCGGTGGCGTCGTGGCCGCCCCAGCCGTGGCAGTGGACGTCGATGAAGCCGGGCGCGACATAGGGCCCGGCGGCGGCCGACTCGTCGGGCTCGACCGAGGCGATCTTGCCGCCCTCCACGACGACGCGGCCCGGCACCACCGCGTCGGCGAGCACGAGACGACCAACGACGACCTCAGGCATGGACGGGCTCCCACTCGCGCACGGCCTCGTGCATTGCGAGGATGTTCTCGGCTGGCAGGTCCGGCTGGATATCGCGGACCGGGGCGAGCTGCTGGGCGCGGTCCTCCGCACCGGGCTCGCGCGGCTCAAGGCCAGGTGCGGGCCGAACCGCCGGCAGGAGTTGACGTGCATCCCGGTCAGGCGCGTGCCGCCCAGCTCGATCGGCAGGCGGTGGGGTTCGCGACGGGCGACGAGCGGCGCGGATGCGCTCGCGGCCGGCGGGCATCAGACCTCCCGGGTCGTGTCGGGCTCGACGTCGAACCGGACGTCGAGCGCATAGCGGTCGGCGGAGTAGCGGCTCTCGGTGGCCTCGACTCGCCGCCCATGGGCATCGGCGATCACCCGCCGCTCGACCAGCAAGGGGTCGCCGCGCCGGAGCTCCAGCAGGCGGGCGTCCTCGGCGGTGGCGGCCGCGGCGCCGATGGTCGCGGCGCCGCGACGCAGGTGCCAGCCGCCCTGCGCCAGGGCTTCGTGGAGCGAGCCCTGCTCCACCTCGGCGGCCAGCACGATCTTGGCCACGGCAGCGATCAGCACGGCGGTCTCGAGCGCGATCGGCTCCCCATCGGCGCAGCGCAGCCGACGCACGACCACCACGGGCTCCGAGACGCGGATCCCGAGCGACTCCGCCTCCGCCCGCACGGACGGGCGGATCTCGCGCGCCAGCAGGCGCGACGAGGGCGTGCGCCCACGGCGGCGCATCTCGTGGCTGAAGGTGAGAAGGCGGTCCGCCCGGCGGTGGGACGGCGGCTCCGCGACGTAACTGCCGCGGCCCGAGACGCGCACGATCAGGCCGTCAGCGGCAAGCCTCGCCATCGCATTCCGGGCGGTCATGCGGCTGACGCCGAACTCGCGGCACAGCTCGGCGTCCGACGGAAGCGGGTCGCCGGGGGCCAGCATGCCGATCCGGATCCGCAGGGCCAGCTCAATGCGACGCCAGTGCGGAACGGCGGGACCCGGCGCGGGGGCGAGGCTGTCGAATGCGTCCGTCACGTCAGGCCCCTGATGCGGGAGGCGCTCGCCTCATGGCGGCTGCACGACCTGCCCCGCCGTCCGGCGGCACCCGCTGGCGCGGTGCGACACGGCCGGCACAACCATGGGATCGCTGCGCCAGTATAGTCGGGTTGGCGGGCGAGAACGGGAGGCCGGTAGACGAAACCGGCGCTGTGGCGTATCCATGGGGCATGCCCACGCGCGTCGCCCCGGTCGCGATCCCCGACGAGTTCACGGTGTTCGCCGCGTCAGACCTCCACGGTCAGCTGGCCGCGACGGATCGGCTGCTGGCGCGAGCAGGTCTGACCGACGGGGCCGAGGCCTGGACAGCGCCCCCCGGCACCGCGCTCGTGATCACGGGCGACCTGGTTGACCGCGGGCCGAACAGCGTGGGCCTGGTGCGGCGGATGGCATCGCTTCGCGATCAGGCCCCAGCACGCGGCGGCATGGTCGTGCTGCTCGAGGGCAACCACGAGATCCAGCTCCTCGGCGCGCTCGACGGCGTGCCCGACATCTTCCGCGCGTTTATGACCTTCGGCGGGGCGGCCACGCTGCTCTCGGCGGGCATGCGCGAGGCCGAATGGCTCGGCGCGAGCGCGCAGGCCCTCGCCAGCCGCTTCCTCGCAGCGGCACCCGACGTCCGCAGCCTCGTGTGGTCGTTCGCCCCGTACGCGCGCTGGCGCGACGTGCTCCTCGTGCACGGCGGGCCTGTTCCCGGCCAGGATCTCGCGGCGTTTGAGGGCAGCGCGAGGAGACTGTGGATCCGGCAGCGGTTCTTCCAGGCCGAGGAAGCCTTCCCGGCGGCGTCGGCCTGGTCTGTCTACCGGCGGGCGCGAATGGAGCGGGTCGTGTTCGGCCACACACCGGTCGCGGCGCCCACCCTGTTCCACGGCGTCCACGCGCTGAACCTCGACACCTGGCGCGGCCAGACCGTGTCCCTGGCGCACCTCGCCGGCGAGCGGCTCGACGACGCGGTGCTCTTCTCCGAGCCCGTCGAGCCGCGCGCGATCGCCGATGCGCCGGTCACGCCCGAGCAGGTGCTTGCGATCGACGCGGCGCTGGCGGCGATCGTCGACGACTGGTGGCTCCGGACCAAGGGGCCGCTGCGGAGGGGGTGACCCCGTCAACGGTCCGCCGACCGCTAGCGCACGGCCGCGACGTGTTCGATAATCGATCATCGCTCGGGCGCGCCATCTGCTGGCGCCGCAACCGCCGCGATCCCACCCCGCCGGAGGTGCCGACGCCGTGACCGCCGCCCTGCCCACAACAATGCGGGCCCTCGTGCTCCTGGCCCCGAGCGCCCTCGAGGTCCAAGACGTCCCAGTGCCCCAGGCGGGCCGCAACGAGGTCCTCGCCCGCGTCCGCGCCGTGTCCATCTGTGGCACCGACGCCCACCTGATCCACGGCGACTACCCCGGCTTCTGGCCACCGTCCTTCCCGTTCATCCCCGGCCACGAGTGGGCGGGCGAGATCGCGGCGCTGGGGCCGGGCGCCGAGGGCTACGGCTGGAAGGTCGGCGACCGCGTAGCGGGCACCAGCCACGACGCATGCGGAGTGTGCCAGAAGTGCGTCGAGGGCCACTACAACTTGTGCGAGAACTACGGCAAGCCGGGCCTCCACCGCCAGTACGGCCACAGCTACCAGGGCGCCGATGCCACGTACGTCGTCCAGGGCATCAAGACGATCTTCCGGCTGCCCGACAGCCTGTCCTTCGACGAGGGCGCCCTGATCGACCCGGCCTCGATCGCGCTCCATGTCGCGGTGCGGGGCGGCGTCCGACCCGGCGACACGGTGGCGATCACGGGCGCCGGGACGATCGGCCTGCTGGCCGCCGACGCGGCCCTCGCGATGGGCGCGGCGCGGGCCGTCGTCGTCGGCCGCGGCTACCGGCTGGCGAAGGCAGCGGCGCTGGGCTTCGACACCGTGGACAGCACGACCGGTGACCCGGTGGCGGCGGCGCGCGCGTACAACGACGGCCTCGGCGCGGACGTGGTCCTCGAGTGCGCCGGCGTGCCCGAGATGGTGAACGCCGCGCTCGCGATCGCCCGGCGCGGCGGCCGCGTGGCGGCCGTCGGCATCCCCACCGAGGGTGTCACGATCAACCTCCAGCGCCTCGTCCTCGACGAGGTGGAGCTGGTCGGCTCGCGTGCGTCCGCGGGCGAGATGCGCCGCGTGATGCCCCTCGTCGAGGAGGGCCGCATCCGCGTCAAGGAGCTGATCACGCACCGCTTCCCGCTCGCGCAGTACCAGCAGGCCATCGACACGTTCAACGACCGCGCCAGCGGCGCGATCAAGATCATCGTCAACCCCTGACCCCAACCGCGTGCCACCACGCGGCCATCGTCAATCACGGGCGTCCCCAATGGGAGTTCGGCCCGGCTCTCCGGCCGGGCGAAAGGGAGGCCGTATGTCGGCGAAGACCATCCTGCTGATCGGCACGCTGGACACCAAGGGTCGGGAGTACGCCTACGTGCGCGACCTGATCCGGGCGCGCGGCCACCGGGTGTTCATGCTCGATGCCGGCGTCCTGGGCGAGCCGGTGTTCGAGCCCGACAGCCCCTCTTCAAGAACCGCGGAGGCAGGTGGAGGCACCCTGGCCGAGCTGCGCGAGCGGCGCGACCGGGGGCATGCGCTGGAGATCATGGGCCTCGGGGCCAGGTCGCTGGCCCTGGACCTGCTGGCGGCGGGCAAGTTCGACGCCGTGTTCGCGATGGGCGGGTCCGGCGGGACCTCGATCGGCGCCACCGCGATGCAGGCGCTCCCGGTCGGCATGCCCAAGCTGATCGTCTCGACGATGGCGTCGGGCAACGTGGCCCCCTACGTCGACGTGAAGGACATCACGATGATGTACTCCGTCGTGGACGTGGCGGGCCTCAACCGCGTCTCGCGCCGGGTGCTCGCCAACGCAGCCGGCGCGATCTGCGGGATGGCCGAGCAGGAGGCCGGCGACGCGGAGCAGAAGCCGCTCGTGGCCGCCACGATGTTCGGGGTCACGACGCCGTGCGTGGACCGCGTCCGCGAGCGGATCGAATCGGCCGGCTACGAGATGCTGGTCTTCCACGCGACCGGCAGCGGCGGTCGCGCGATGGAGTCGCTGATCTCCGACGGGTTCGTGGCGGGCGTCGCTGACGTCACCACCACCGAGTGGTGCGACGAGCTGGTGGGCGGGGTCCTGTCCGCCGGGCCGACCCGCCTCGACGCCGCGGCCAGGGCGGGCATCCCGCAGGTCGTCTCGCTGGGCGCGCTGGACATGGTCAACTTCGGCCCCATGGACACGGTGCCAGAGCAGTTCCGCGACCGGAACCTGTACGTCCACAACCCGCAGGTCACGCTGATGCGGACGACGCGCGAGGAGAACCGCCGCCTGGGCGAGATCATCGCGGGCAAGCTCAACGCGGCCACGGGGCCCACGGCGCTGTTCATCCCGCTCGGCGGCGTGAGCATGATCGACGCCGAGGGGATGCCGTTCCACGACCCGGTGGCCGACGCCGCCCTGTTCGACGCCCTCCGCGCCAACCTCGACCGGTCCCGGGTGGACCTCGTCGAGATCGACGCCAACGTCAACGACCCGGCCTTCGCCGACGCCATGGCCGATCGGCTGCTGGCCGAGCTCGCCGCCAAGGCCTGACCGCGCTGCACCATCGAGGAGTCGCACCATGCCCTTCATTCCGCGCGCCGAACTGGAGCACCGCCTGCGGGCGAACATCGAGGCCGGCATCCCGATCGTGGGCGCCGGGGCCGGCACCGGCATCAGCGCCAAGATGGCCGAGGCCGGCGGCGCCGACATGGCGATCATCTACAACAGCGGCCGCTACCGGATGGCCGGGCGAGGCTCGCTGGCCGGCCTCCTC
Source organism: Chloroflexota bacterium (assembly GCA_021825385.1). Taxonomy (GTDB): domain Bacteria; phylum Chloroflexota; class Limnocylindria; order Limnocylindrales; family CSP1-4; genus JAKAHU01. The sequence goes on from JAKAHU010000005.1 coordinate 31,103, forward strand.
GCCTACGGCGACGCCAACGGGATCGTGGTCGAGATGGCGGCCGAGGTCCTCCCGGTCGTGAGCCGGATGGCCGTGCTGGCGGGCATCAACGGCACCGACCCGTTCCGGATCATGAGGGTCTTCCTGCGCCAGCTGCGCGAGCTCGGCTTCGACGGCGTCCAGAACTTCCCGACCGTGGGCCTGATCGACGGGGACTTCCGCAAGAACCTCGAGGCCACCGGCATGGGCTACGACAAGGAGGTCGCGGCCATCGCCGAGGCCCACGCCCAAGACATGTTCTGCTCGCCCTACGTCTTCGACCCCGACCAGGCCAGGGCCATGGTGGGGGCGGGCGCCGACCAGCTGGTCGCCCACGTCGGCCTGACGACCGCCGGCACGATCGGCGCGGGCGTGGCGTTCACGCTCGACCAGGCGATCGACAAGGTCATGGCGATGGCCGAGGCGGGCCGGAGCGTCCGCAAGGACGTCATCATCCTGTGCCACGGGGGACCGTTCGACGAGCCGGCCAACGTGGGCGAGGCGCTTCGGCGCATGCCCGGCGTGCACGGCTTCTTCGGCGCCTCGTCGGTGGAGCGGCTGCCCACCGAGCGGGCGATCAAAGCCCAGGTGGCGGAGTTCAAGCAGCTGGCGGTGGCCGGGCCCGCCTGACGATCCCCGCGGGTTCACGCGCGTCGGCGGCCAACCCGCCGGCGCGCTGCCCTGCCCCTACGCGCGCCCTGCCGCCACCTCGTCCGCGCGGTTGCGGCCCGCGAGGATGATCAGGTCCTCGTGGAGCTCGAACCAGACGCCGTGGTACGAGTCGACCCGCGGCGACGCGACGTACTTCCCGTTGCCGCCTGCCACGGCCTCCGCAGCCGCGGCGAGACGGGCGCCGTACTGCGCCAGCCTGGGCAGGCCCGCGGCGGCGCCGTCGAGCCACGCCACGACGTCCGCGTGCAGCGGCGCGAGGCCGGCCAGCACCTCCGCGTCGTACGCGGCGTCGGCGTGCGTGTTCGGCGCGCCGTCGCGCAGCTGCCATGCCGTGGCGAACGCCTTGACGCGGCGGTCGAGCGCGATGAACGCCTCGAGCGCGGCCGATGCGCGGTCCAGACCCCAGGCGCGGGTGTCGGCCGCCATCAGTGCCGCCCCCTTCGTCCTGCCCTCGGCGGTCAGCTT
>JAKAHU010000186.1 GCA_021825385.1 Chloroflexota bacterium
AGCGGGTCCGGATGCTCGAGCAGATCACCGACGAGATCATCGGCCTGGGGCCGCTCGAGCCGCTGCTTCGCGATGAGAGCATCACCGAGATCATGGTCAACGGCCCGCGCCAGGTGTACATCGAGCGTGCCGGAAAGCTCGAGCTGACGAACGTCGTCTTCCAGAACGACGACCACGTGATGCGGATCATCGACCGGATCATCGCCCCGATCGGGCGCCGGGTCGACGAGTCGAGCCCGATGGTCGATGCCCGTCTGACCGACGGCTCGCGCGTGAACGCGATCATCCCGCCGCTCTCGCTGGTCGGTCCCGTGGTCACGATCCGGAAGTTCTCGGCCTCTCCGTTCACGGTCGACGACTTGATCCGCTTCGGGACCGCGACCCCCGAGATGTTCGACTTCCTGAAGGCCTGCGTCGAGGCGCGGCTGAACGTGTTCGTCTCGGGCGGCACCGGCTCGGGCAAGACGACGACGCTGAACGTCCTCTCCTCGTTCATCCCCAACGATGAGCGGATCATCACGATCGAGGACGCGGCCGAGCTCCAGCTCCGCCAGGAGCACGTGGTGACCCTCGAGTCACGGCCGCCGAACATCGAGGGCAAGGGTGCGATCCCGATTCGCGAGCTCGTCCGGAACGCGTTGCGGATGCGGCCCGACCGGATCATCGTCGGCGAGGTCCGCTCGGGCGAGGCGCTCGACATGCTCCAGGCGATGAACACGGGCCACGACGGCTCGATGTCGACCGGTCACGCCAACAGCCCGCGCGACATGCTCTCGCGGCTCGAGACGATGGTCCTGATGGCCGGCGTCGACCTGCCTCTGCGGGCGATCCGCGAGCAGATCGCCTCGGCGGTCGACCTGATCGTCCACCAGTCCCGTCTCAAGGACGGCTCGCGGCGGATCACGAACGTCACCGAGGTCCAGGGGATGGAGGGCGACATCATCGTCATGCAGGACGTCTTCATCTTCGAGCAGACGGGGATCGTGGAAGGCAAGATCCAGGGCCGCCTGAAGCCGACCGGGATCCGCCCCAAGTTCGTCGAGAAGTTCGAGGTGATGGGCATCCATCTGCCGCCCGGCGTCTTCGGCTTCACGTACTGAACCCCGCCGCCCGAACCCCCCGCAGGAGGGAGCGCAACCACCGTGCCGCAGCTAAGCCCCATCGCCATCGCCGTCATCGCGGCGCTGGCGATCGTCCTGATCGCGATCGGGATCGCCACCTCGGCCGGTGGTTCCGAGATCGGGGCGCGGCTCGAGCGCTACACCTCCGGCCGCAAGGAGCCCGACAAGCCCGCCTCGACCGGCCAGGGGCCGATCAGCGACCTGATCGCCCAGAGCGCCGCCCTGGCCAGCCTGAACAAGGTCGTCGAGCAGCGCGACTTCGGCGCGAACCTCGCCCGGGAGATCGCCCGAGCCGACCTCAAGCTCAAGGTCAGTGAGTACCTGCTGATCTGGGCCGGCTCGACCATCGGCGTTCCGGTCGGCTTCTTCGCCTTCTCGTTCGCCCTGCCGGCGCTGGGCAGCCCGATCGTCCTGCTGGTCGGGGTCCTGATCGGGTTCATGCTGCCGCGGTTCTGGCTGAACCGGCGCAAGAGCAGCCGTCTGAACGCGTTCAACAAGCAGCTCCCGGACACGATCACCCTGATCGCGAACGCACTGCGGGCCGGCTCCTCGTTCCTCCAGGCGATCGAGCTCGTCGTCCGTGAATCCCGACCCCCGATCTCGACCGAGTTCAGCCGGGTGATCCGCGAGGTGAACCTCGGCCTGCCGTTTGATCAGGCGCTCGAGAACATGGTCCGCCGGGTCCGTTCGGACGACCTCGAGCTGATGGCCACCGCGATTTCGATCCAGCACCAGGTGGGTGGCAACCTGGCCGAGATCCTCGACTCGATCGCGTACACGATTCGCGAGCGGGTCCGGATCAAGGGCGAGATCCGGACGCTCACCGCTCAGCAGCGGCTGAGCGGCTATGTGGTCGGTTTCCTGCCGATCGGGCTGGCCTCGTTCCTGTTCATCGCCGCGCCCGGGTTCATGGACCCGATGTTTGCCAATCCGCCGGGGATCCTCGGCCTGCCGGCGGGCGTGATCATCCTCCTGTTCGGGGGGTTCATGATGTTCATCGGCTTCATGGCGATCCGGCGGATCGTCGACATCGAGGTCTGAGCGATGGATACGGTGCTCCCGATCATCGTCGCCGCGACGGCTGCGGGCGCGATCCTGCTCATGTTCCTCGGCCTGGCCGGTGGGGCGCCGGTTGATCCGGTCCAGGCCCGCCTGACCCAGCTCGGCACGATGCAGGCCAAGAACCTCGAGGAGCTCGAGCTCCAGCAGCCGTTCATGGAGCGGACCCTGCGCCCGCTGTTCGCCCGCCTGTCGGGCTTCGTCTCACGCCTGAGCAGCACCTCGTTTTCCGAGCGGACGGAGAAACGGCTCGCCCTGGCCGGCAACCCCGGTGACCTGCGCGTCGCCGACTGGCTCGGGATCAAGGTCGTCGCGGCGTTCGTCTTCGCGATCGTCTTCTTCCTGCTCTTCAACTTGGCCCTCGCGGTCGGACCGCTGATGGCGGTCGTGCTCGGGGTGGCGGGGGCCGGAATCGGCTACATTGCGCCCGAGTTCTGGCTTTCGGGGCGAATCCGCCGGCGCCAGAAGGCAATCCTGGTGATGATCCCGGACACGCTCGACCTGCTGACGATCTCGGTGCGGGCCGGCCTCGGCTTCGACGCCGCGCTGGCCAAGGTGGTCGAGAAGCTGCCCGGGCCGCTGTCGGAGGAATTCCGGCGGGCGCTGGCCGAGGTGCGGGTGGGCAAGGCCCGGCGCGAGGCGTTGCGCGACATCGTGCCGCGAACAGAGGTTCAACCGCTGACGAACTTCATCGGCGCGATCATCCAGGCCGAGCAGCTCGGGGTCTCGATCAGCAAGGTGCTCCAGGTTCAGTCCGAGCAGCTTCGGATCGAGCGCCGCCAGCGGGCCGAGGAACAGGCCGCGAAGGCGCCGATCAAGATGCTCTTTCCGCTCGTCGGCTGCATCTTCCCCTCGCTGTTCATCGTCATCCTCGGTCCGGCGATCATCCTGATCGTGCAGAACCTGGCCCTCAAGTAGGGCGGAGCCCGCCCTGGGCGCACGCAACCTGACCCGCTCCACGATCCTGGCCCACGAGCTGGAGGGGGCCGCGTCGCTGTGGGCGCGGTTCCTGGGTCTGATGGGCCGCCCCGAGCTGGCCCCCGGGGCCGGGCTGTGGCTGCCCGGCACGAACGGGATCCACATGCTGTTCATGCGCTTCCCGATCGACTGCATCTTCCTCGGCCGCCCGGAGCCGGATGGTGGACGCATCGTCGTCGGGCTGCGCCGGGCGTTGCCGCCCTGGCGAGGCGTGGTCTGGTTCGTGCGCGGCGCGCACGGCGTCCTCGAGCTGCCGGCCGGCACGATCGCGGCGTCTCGCACCGAGCTGGGCGACAAGATCGTCATCGAGACCTCCGCACCGAGCGGGTAGCCGCCGGGCCCGGCAACGGACGGGTGAGCGCGGCGTCGGATGATCCGGCCATGAACGCGCTCCGTCGGCGGCTCCAACCGGGGCTTGAGCCCGAACCCCTGGTCGGACCCGGACCCAGGCCCGCATTGCGGGCGGCCACCGGGCTGCGGGCGGCCACCGGGTGGTTGCTCGACCTCGCCTTCCCGGCCCGCTGCGCCGGCTGTGGCCGCGAGGGGGCCGCGCTGTGCCAGGCGTGCGTGCCCGCGCTGGTGGTTCGGGCGGGCCTGCCAGGGGGGACGCCAATCGGCCTGCCTTCGGAGACTCCGGCGCCACTCCTGCAGCTCGAATGGTGCGCGCCGTTCAGCGGCCCGGCGCGGCGGGCGATCCATGCCCTCAAGTACGACGGCGAACAGCGGCTGGCTCGGCCGCTCGGTCGCGCCGTGGCACGACGCTGGCAGGCCGCCGGTGCCGGCGGTGACCTGCTCGTGCCGGTGCCCGTTCATGCCGACCGGGCCCGCGAGCGCGGCTTCGATCATGCGCGGCTGATCGCCGAGGTGACCGCCGCCGAGCTCGACCTGCCCCTGGCCGCGATCCTCATCCGGGCGCGAGCGACGGCCGCCCAGTTCCGGCTCGACCACACCGAGCGAGCAGCCAACGTCCGGGGTGCCTTCGCCATCGATCCGGGAGCGCTGCGGCGGCGGTCCGTGGCGGGGCGCTGGATCGTCCTCGTCGACGACGTCGTCACGACCGGCGCCACGCTGGCAGCCTGTGCCGGGGAGCTCCTGGCGGCCGGGGCGGCTGGCGTCTCGGCCGTGACGGTCGCCCGTGAGCGGTAGGGGATCGACGGGGAATCCGTGAGGGCCCGCGACGGGTGATTCGGCCCATCGCCAGGGGACCTCCGGCGGACGGTCCGGTCGCGGGCCGCGGCTATACTCGGATCGGGCCCATCGGTCAGCCATTCGCGCACCCGTCCCGGCCCAGGCGAGTGGCGCGCCCGGCGTCTCGGAGGCGCATCGTGAGAGCGATCGTCAAGGGCAAGAACGTCGAGGTCCCGGAGCGTGTGCGCCAGTACGCTGAGCGGAAACTGGCTCGCATCGGTCGCTTGCTCGACGACCGGAGCGACGCGATCGTCGAGCTCTGGACCGAGCAGCACCGGAGCGTGGACGACTCGCACATCGTCGAGGTCACCCTGGTCATCGACGGTCAGACCCTGCGCAGCCGCGCGGCCGGCCCGACTTACCAGGCCGGAATCGACGAGGTGATCGACAAGGTCGAACGGCGCGCGATCGATTACAAGGAGCGGCCACGGCTGCGAGCGCGTCCACCCCAGGAGAAGCAGCTCCTCAGCCGGATCGCCGAGGGCACCTCCGAGGCGGCGATCGAACGGCAGATCGTGAAGACGAAGCGGTTCGGCATCGAGCCAATGTTCGAGGAGGACGCGATCGCCCGGATGGAGGAGCTCGGTCACTCGTTCTTCATCTTCGTCAACGCCGAGAACGAGCGCCTGAACGTCCTCTACCGCCGGCGCGACGGCAACTACGGGATCATCGAGCCGGTCGTGGGCGGGGAGTACACGGTCGGCCGGTCGAAGGCCCGAACCGAGCGGGCGAAAGCGGTCTGAGGACCCGGGCACCGCCTGTCGTGGTGAGCCGGGCCGGGACCGCCGCCGGACCCGAGCGCGGCCGGACGAGGTGGCCACGACCCGCCGGAGGCGGGCCGCCGGATCGCGCCGCGAGCGAACGGGGCGCGGCCGGAGCACGAACCGGGTGGGGCATCGGGTAGGATCGTCGAATGCTGCCTGATGGCCGACGGCTCGGTGTCCACCTACCGCTCGGTGGGGGCATGGTCCGGGCGGTCGAGCGCGCCCACGAGATCGGGGCGACGGCGCTCCAGGTCTTCGCCGACAACCCGACCGCCTGGCGCCGCCGGAGCCAGCCACCGAAGGAGCTGCCGGCCTTCCGCCAGCGCCTGACCGAGCTCGACATCGGGCCGCTCGCGATCCACGCCTCGTATCTGGTCAACCTTGCCGGCCCCGACGAGGACTTCTTCGCCAAGTCAGTGGCCGTGCTCGCCCACGAGCTCCGGGTCGCACCCGCCTTCGGAGCCCGGTTCGTGAACGTCCACGTCGGCTCGCACCGGGGCAGCGGGCCCGGGGCTGGCACCAGGCGGGTCGCCGAAGGGATCGCGCTCGTTTTGAGCGAGGTGGACGCCGGCCCCGAGGCGGCCCTGCTCGTGCTCGAGAACTCGGCCGGGAGCGGCGCCGGGCTGGGCACGACCGTCGAGGAGCTGGCGGCGATCCTCGACGCGGCGGCGGCGCGGGGCGTCGACACCGCCCGGCTCGCCTTCTGCCTCGACACGGCCCACGCCTGGGCCGCCGGGTACCGGATCTCGGAGCCGGCCGAGACGGACGCGCTCCTCGACGCGTTCGACCGCCAGATCGGCCTCAAGCGGCTGGTGATGATCCACCTGAACGACTCCAGGGCGAAGCTCGGCTCGAAGGTCGACCGCCATGAGCACATCGCCGCCGGCGAGATCGGGGCACCGGGCCTGGCCCACATCCTCACCCAGCCGCGCCTCGCAACCGTGACGTACTACCTCGAGACGCCCGGGATGGAGGACGGCTTCGACGCGATCAACATTGCCCGCTGCCACGCGCTCGCAGCCGGCGCGCCGCTGCCCGAGCTGCCGCCGGAACGAGCTGGTGGGCCCGGCCACGGGCGTGGCGGGCGGGCGGGGCGGGACGCCGGCTCGAGCCCGGGCTGACGCGGGGACGGGCGCACACCGGATGACCGTGAGGACGCCGAGGCTCGAGCGGGCGACCCTGCTCGATCTCCTGGCCCTCGCGGTCCTGCTCCTGCTGGCCGCGGCGCTCCGGTTCACCGACCTCTCGACGCGCGGCCCGTGGGACGCCGACCAGGGCCACGACATGCTCGTCCTGTTCCGGTTTGTCAGCGAGGGCGACTGGCCCCTGCTGGGTCCGCCGACCTCGATCGGGAACTTCCACCACGGTGCCCTCTACTACGACCTGCTCGCCCCGGCCGCCTGGTTGGGCGGCTCGGATCCAGCCATTGTGACCGGCGCCATCGCCCTCTCGGGCACGGCCGCGGTCGGGCTCGTGTGGTGGATCGCCCGCGCGGTCGCCGGGCCGGCCGGCGGCCGGATCGCCGGCTTCGTGGCCGGACTCGTGGCCGCCCTTTCGGCCAGCGCGATCAGCGAGTCGACGTTCATCTGGAACCCGAACCTGATCGCCTTCTCGGGCGCCCTGACGATCGCCGCCGGGTGGCGCGCCTGGACGACCGGACGAGCCCGCTGGTGGCTGCTGGCGGCGCTCGGCCAGGCGATCACGATGCACAGCCATGTCCTGGGGATCGTCTTCCTCGTGCCGGTCGCGGCGCTCCTCGTCGCTGACGCGAGACGCCGCCCGCCCGGCAGCCGGCGCGCGCTGGCGGGCGTCGGGCTCGGGGCGCTGGCGATCCTGCTCGCCAGCTACCTCCCGCTCGTCGCGCACGAGCTCGGCCACGACTTCGCCGAGACGCGCGCGCTGATCGCCTGGCTCAGCGGCCCCGGGGCTCCGGTCGCCCTCGATCCGATCTCGCGACTCCTGTTTGTCGGCCTGCGGATCGTCGCCTGGCCGCTGACCGGGCTCTTGACCGATGCGCTCGGGCCCGGCACGATGGCCTCTCTGGGC
>JAKAHU010000006.1 GCA_021825385.1 Chloroflexota bacterium
CGGTCCTCCGGCCAGCACCCGGCCGACCAGCTCCTCTCCCACCGGCAGCTCGATCACCGCTCCGCAACGGAGGCACACTCCGCCCTCGCCCTTGCGCCCCACCGGTCCCTGGTCGGCATCGTGGATCGCCCCAACAGGTTCGAAGTTCGTCGTGTAGTCGCAGGCCGGGTAGGCGGAGCAGCCCCAAAAGACGTTCCCGGTCCGGCGGGCCCGTCGCGCCACGAGCCGGCCGCTGCCGCACCGCGGACAGGGAACCTCGAACGGCAGCTGGGCCGGCGGCGGCGGGCCGTCGCGCCGGATGTAATCGCACTCCGGGTAGCGCGAGCAGCCGACGAAGGCCCCGAACCGGCCTCGCCTGGCCACGAGCGTCCCCTCGCCGCACTGCGGACAGGGTTCGCCCTCGCCCGCCAGCGGAGGCCCCTCCTCGCCCGGCAGGGGGCGTGACTCCTTGTGCTCGGGATAGAGCGAACAGGCGAGGAATCGGCCGTGGCGTCCGAGCCGGATGACCATCGGATGGCCGAGCGAGCAGAGCTCGTCCGTGGCCTCGGTCGTGAAGTCGCGCCGGCGGAGTTCCCGTCGCTTCTCCTCGATCCGCTCGCGGAGCGGGCGGTAGAACTCACGGAGCAGCGGTACCCACTCCCGCTCACCGCGGGCGACCTCGTCGAGCTCCTCTTCCATCCGGGCCGTGAAGGCGACATCGACGTAGTCGCCGAAGTGCTCGACGAGCAAGTCGGTGATGATCTCGCCGATCAGCTCCGGGCGAAGCCGACGGTCCTCCACCCGAACGTAGCCGCGGTCGAGGATCGTCGAGATCGTGGCCGCGTAGGTCGACGGGCGCCCGATTCCGTACTCCTCGAGCGCCTTGATCAGGGTCGCCTCGGTGTAGCGTGGCGGCGGCTCGGTGAAGTGCTGGCTCGGGGTCACCTCGACGACCGTGGTCAGCTCACCCTCGGCCAGGGCCGGCAGTTGCCGTTCCTCCTCCTCGGCCGCCTTCTCCTCGTCATCCCGACCTTCGGTGTAGACCCGGGCGAACCCGTCGAACAGGGTCCGGGTCGCGCTCGCCCGCAGCTGATATGGACCGGCCTCGAGCTCGACCGTCGTTGTCTCGAGCTCCCGGGCGGCCATCTGCGAGGCGATCGCGCGCTGCCAGATTAGGCGGTAGAGCTTGAGTTCCTCGGGCTTCAGATCGGCGCGGAGCGAGTCCGGGTCGCGCCGGAAGCTCGTTGGGCGGATCGACTCATGAGCTTCCTGGGCGCCCTTTGCCTTCGTCCGGTAGACCCGGCCCCGGGGCGTCGTGTACGACTCACCGAACCGCTCATGGATGACCTCGCGCGCCTCGCCCATGGCCACGCTGGCGATCGCGGTCGAGTCGGTGCGCATGTAGGTGATCAGGCCCAACGGACCGTCGGCGGTGTCGACGCCCTCGTACAGCCGCTGGGCGATCGACATCGTCCGCTTCGGGCTGAAGCCGAGCTTGCGGCTCGCCTCCTGCTGGAGGGTCGAGGTGGTGAAGGGCGGCGCGGGACTGCGCTTCTGGATCCGCGTCCGGACCCCGCGCACGACCGGACGCAGGCCGAGCAGCGCGTTCGCGTGCCGGGCGGCGGTCTCGCCGTCGCCGATCTCGACCGGGCGGCCGTCGATCCGGGACACCTCGGCCCTGAACCGCGATCCATCGGCTGTGGCCAGGAGCGCCTCGAGGGTCCAGTACTCGCGGGCCACGAAGGCGGCGATCTCGCGCTCACGCTCGACCACGAGGCGGACCGCGACCGACTGGACCCGACCGGCCGACAGACCGCCGCGAACCTTGCGTGACAGGAGCGGGCTGAGCGTGTAGCCGACGAGCCGGTCGACGATCCGGCGCGCCTGCTGGGCATCGACGAGGTTGCGATCGATCTCGCGCGGGTGCGCGAACGCCTCGTGAATGGCGCTTGCGGTGATCTCGTTGAAGGTCACCCGGCGGATCTTCTCCGGTGGTAGGCCGGCCGCCTCGGCAACGTGCCAGGCGATCGCCTCGCCCTCCCGATCGAGGTCCGTCGCAAGGTAGATCGTGTCGGCGCGGGCGGCGGCCCGGGCAATCGCCTCGACGTACTTGCGCCGGTCCGCCGAGACGACGTACTCAGGCCGGAAGTCGTTCTCGACATCGACCCCGAACTGGCCCTTGCCCGGGTTCTCGGGCAGGTCGCGGACATGACCATACGAGGCCAGCACCCGATAGCCCGGGCCGAGGTAGCGTTCGATCGTCTTCGCCTTGGCCGGCGACTCGACGACCACGAGGTGTGGGCTCATATCGTCGGGGAGTCTAGCATTGGCCTCTCACCGGCCCGTCGACGGGCTATCGACGAGGAACGCCCACCAGGGCGACCCCGCCTCGATGCTCGAACGGAGGGGACGATCAGGACGACCGGCGGACGGTTGGAGGGCGCGACCGGCGGCCGGGCTCAGATCTCGCGAACGCGGCGCAGGAAGTCCTCGTCGATCTCGACCTCCGGCTCGGCCTCGGGGAGAGCCGGCGCCCCGGTCCCGGGCCCAAGCCGGGCTCGGCCGGCACCGCGCTCCGGCGCCGCCTCGCCGGACGAGCCGGGCGGTAGCTCGACGAACCGGATCGTGGCCAGCGGAAAGACGAAGGTCGACTCGATGTGATCGACGAACACCGGCCGCTGGCCGTTCATCGTCCGCAGGTTCGTGCAGATCAGCGCCCCGTCGCCGGGCGACGGCATCGCGAACAGGTCGGCCAGGAGCGGCTGCTCGTTGGCGATGTGGATCACGACGTCGTGGATCATCGGAGGCCGGTCCCCGAGGACGGGGCGATCACGGACGGTAGAAGTCGACCACGAGCCGGACTCGCCCGGCGCTGACCCAGACCCCGATCCCGACCCGGGTGTAGAGCGGATTCATCAGGATGCGGTAGTGGTCTCCGTTCCAGGCCTTCTCGCTCTGGTAGAACAGGTGCGTGGCGAGAACGGCCGCGAACGGGTCACCCGATCGGCAGCCGATATTCTCGGCCCAGTCGTAGCTGGTGTAACCGGCCCGGCTCAGACGATCGCCCGGGGTCCCGCCCACGAAGTGGCTGCACAGGTTGCCGGTGGCGAGCAGCTTCGCGTACGGCCGCGAAACCCGGTTCGAGATCCCGGCGTCGAGCACGAGCGGCGCGACGTCCCGCCCACCGGGACTCGAGCAGGCGCCCGAGGAGGTCACCCAGCCTCCCTGGCGAGTGCAGTTCATCAGTCGCAGGTAGTAGGTTTCGACGGCGGACCAGGCCCCTGATCCGGTCACGCCCCCGCCAGCCGGGGTCGGTGAGGGTGCCGGTTTCGGCGTCGCGGTGGCCGACTGCGTCGTCGCCGGTCTGGGCGTGGGCGACGGGCTTGGCGCGACGACCGTGAACGAGCCTCGGGCTGCCCGCTCGAGGGCCACGCCGTCCCGCGAGCGCGCGCTCCCCCGGACCGCAGCCGTCACCGTCGCCCCCGCCGGGAACGGGGCCGCCGGCTCGAACACGAGGACCGTATCGTCCTCGACCCAGCTGATCCGACCTTCGACCGCCCGGCCGCCGGTCGTGACCGCGAACGCGGCCGCGGTCGAGCGCCGGTCCATCGGGGTCGTGAAGCGAACCGAGACGGTCGCCTGGCGAGCCACGTCCCGAGCGCCGCGGAGCGGGCGGAAGCGCACGACGGCCGGCGCCTCGGCGGTGATCACCGTCAGCGCCTCGACCGGCGCGAGCTGGCCACCGTCGGCGTCCCGGGCCGAGTCGGCGATCCGGAGGGTGTAGGTCGTCCCCGCCCGAAGCGGCGCATCGGGGACGAACCTCAGCTGGACCGAAGGCGCAGCCCCCGCCTGGGGGGCGAACGAGCCGGCGACCGGAGGCTCGATCGAGAACGCCGCCGTCACCGAGGCAACGTCGATCGGGCGGTCGAAGGCGAGACTGAACGAAGTCTCGGGAAGCACCCTGTCACCGACCGTGCCGTCGGCCAGGATCCGCGCCCGCGTCGCCGGCCGGATCGTGAACGCTGCCCGGGCCGGGGTTTCGAGCGTCGCTCCGGCGCTGTCGTGAGCCGTCGCGTCGACGGTCACTGTGTAGTACGTCGCCGGCCGCCAGCCTGAGCTCGGGGTCACGACCAGCCGAGTGCGCGCGGCGTTCCAGGCCAACCTTACCTGGGTTGGCGGATCGATCCTGAGTGCAGCCACGACGCTCGCCGGGTCCATCGGGGTGGCGAACTCGAGCGTGATCGGCCCGTACGGGGGCTGGTTCACTCGGAGGTCCGTCCCGAACCGGACGGCGGCCACGGGCGCAAGCGTGCTCGGCGGCCGGGCGGTGCTCACCGACGGCACGACCGCGCCGATCATCGCCACCACGAGCAACGCCCCCACCCCGAGCGCCAGGCCCAGCCGGGCCGCGACCGAGCGACGGAGCACGGCCGAGAGATAGACGAGGACCATGACCGGAACGGCGAGCAGCGCCGCGGCGAGCGTTCGCATTCGCAATAGACAGTCTCCTGGCGCGTGGCTGGGGGTCGACGGCGCTGGGCCTGTCTCGGCCGGTGGGGGCTCCGGCGGTCCGGGTCAGGGTAGCACCCCGTCGCCGGGCGGGGCAACCGCGGCCGGATCGTCGCCGGCCCGCGGATCCACCGTCGGCGTTCCCCCGGCCGCACCGCGCCGGCGACGGACGGTCCGGGGCTCGACCCCGGCCAGCCGACCGGCCGGCTGGTATCGCCCGTAGGCCCCGATCACGAGACCGCGCATCTCGAGCAGGGTGAGCACGCCCAGGACCGAGGCAACCGGGAGGTCGCACGCCGCCACGAGCTCGTCCACGGTCGCCCGGCCCGTGATCAAAGCCTCGGCGACGAGCCGCTCGGTCACGCCCAGCTCGGCCAGGACGGCGATCGGGCTGCCCTGCCGACGCGGCCCGGCGCGACGACCGGTGGATGCCCGGTCGGCGCCGTCACCGGTAAGGCCGAGGTCCTCGAGCAGTTCCGGCACACCGGCCACGATCCTGGCCACCCCTCCATAGGTGCGGAGGAAGGCGAGGCAGCCGCTCGAAGCCGGGGCATCGAGCCCGCCGGGCACGAGGAAGCACTCCCGGCCCTGCTCGAGCGCCCAGTCGGCGGTGATCAGGGCACCGCTCCGCGCTCCGGCCTCGACCACGACCGTCGCATCGGCCAGACCGCTGATCACCCGGTTTCGACGCGGGAAGGTCCAGCGCGTCGGCTCCATCTCCGGGGCGAGCTCGGAGACGACGGCCCCGGCCCGAGCAACGATCTCGTCGGCCAGGCGGGCGTGGGCCCGGGGGAAGACGCGGCCGTGACCACCACCGAGCACCGCCACCGTCCGTCCCGCCTCGGCGACCGCGGCCGCGTGGGCGGCGCCGTCGATCCCGACCGCCAGCCCGGACACGACCACCGCCCCCACATGGGCAAGCGCCGTCGAGATCCGAGCCGCCACCCGCCGGCCGGCGTCCGAGGGACGCCGCGTGCCGACCACCGCCACGGCGTGCGCCGGCGAGAGCGCGGCCGGATCGCCGCGCAGGAACAGGACCGGGGGCGGCAGCTCGATCGAGCGAAGGCGTGCCGGATACCGCTCGTCCTCGAGGGTCAGAGCCTCGAGGCCGAGCTGCCGCATCTGCGCCAGGAGGGCCTCGCCCCCGGCCACCGCGTCGAGCAGTCGATCGAGGAGGTCCGCCCCCAGGAGCTGCCGCCCGGGCTCCGCGGCGCTGCGCAGACTGGTGAAGCGAGCCGCCGCGCCGGGCCCGCGAGCGCTCTCGACGACCGCCCGTGCGGAGCCAAACCTCACCACCAGCTCGGCGAAGGTGAGCGGGCCGAGACCGGCGACCGAGGCGAGGATCGCCCAGGCATCGCGTTCGTCCGGCACCGGGGTGCCCCGCCTGGTCGATGGCGAGGGCACGACCTCCGGCGCCGGGCCGGTCGAGTCCCGCCCGGCCGAGGGATCGAGACGCGGTCCGGCCCGCCCGACACCGATCATCACCGCGCCCGCGCCGGTAGGCCAGCCGCCGCACCGGGCGAGCGGAAGCGGGCCGCCTCCTCGAGGTGCTCCCGCTCGACCGCGCCGTCGCCAGCCAGATCGGCAATCGTGCGCGCCACCCGGAGCAGGCGGGTCGTGCCGCGGGCCGAAAGCGCGGTCCGCTCGGCCAGTTCGACGATGACCGCCTCGGTCGCCGCCGACAGAGCGCAGGCGCCGCGCAGACGACGTCCCTCGATCCGCGCGTTCAGCGTCCCGTACCGCTCGAGCTGGCGGGTCCGGGCGGCCGCGATCCGGCGCGCGACACATGCCGAGCCCTCCGGGGGAGCGCCGCGCACGAGCGCGGCCGGGCGAACGCGCGGCATCGTCAACCACAGGTCGATCCGGTCACGCAGGGGACCCGAGATCCGGCTCGCATAGCGCTCCGCGACGCCGGAGGGACAGCGGCACGCTCCCGGCTCCGTCCCGGCCTGCCCGCAGGGACAGGGGTTCATCGCCGCGACGAGCTGGAAGCGGGCCGGGAAGGTCGTCGTGCGGCCGACCCGCGAGATCGCCACCTGGCCCTCCTCGAGCGGCTCACGGAGCGCCTCGAGCACGTCCCGCGAGAACTCCGGCAGCTCATCGAGAAAGAGGACACCGTCGTGGGCCCGGGTGACCTCGCCCGGGGAGAGACGAGGCCCGCCCCCGACCATCGCGGCATACGAGATCGTGTGATGCGGAGCCCGGAACGGGCGCTGCCGGACGAGCTCCGTGACCGCTTCGCCGGCCACCGACCGGACGACCGTGGCCTTCAGGGCCTCCCGCTCGTCGAGCGGCGGGAGGAGCGTTGGGATCGTCCGCGCCAGCAGCGTCTTGCCCGAGCCGGGCGGACCGACGAGGAGCAGGCCGTGGCCGCCGGCGAGGGCGATCTCGAGCGCCCGGCGAGCCTCGAGCTGGCCGCGAACCTCGGCCAGGTCCGGCCAGCCGGCCTCGGGCTGGGCGAGCGCCGCCCGGTCCGGCGGCTCGGCGCCCGTCCCGGGCCCGTCCCCGGCCGGGGCCACCAGCTCGATCCGAACCGGCCTGCTGGACGCCTGTCCCCCAGCCCGTCCGCCGCGGAGCAGGTCCGCCGCCTCGCGCAGCGTCGCGGCCCCGGCCAGCTCGAGCTGGCCGGCCAGGCGTGCCTCGGCCACGCCCTCGGCCGGCACGACGACCCGCCGCACGCCGCGCCGGGCGAGGGCGGCGACCATCGGCAGCAGGCCCGGCACGGTCCGCAGCTCACCGCCCAACGACAGCTCGCCGATCAGCGCCCAGCGACCGGTGGCCCGCAGCTGCTCGGAGCCCAGGAGGATCGCAACCGCGATCGCGAGGTCGAGCGCGGCCCCGCCTTTGCGCAGGTCGGCCGGGGCCAGGTTGACCGTGATCCGCCGGGGCGGGAAGGCGAAGCCGCTGTTGCGGATTGCGCCCCGGACGCGCTCGCGGGCCTCCTGGAGCGCGGCATCGGCGAGGCCGACGATCGAGAACCCCGGCAGGCCGGGGGCGACGTCGACCTCCACCCGGATCACCCGGCCGTCGAGACCATGAAGCGTCGCCGAGAGGACGGTGGCCAGCATGGGCTCACCCTAGCCGCGACCGCTCACCTCGAACGTATCCGGAGGCCCGGCTCCGGCGTATCAGCCCGTTACCGGCCGGCGACGCTGACTCAGTGACGCCCGGAGGCCACCGCCCGGGCCGCGGCCGGGGCCGCCATGGCCTTGTCGATCGCCCGGGCAAACTCGAGCAGCGAGCGCCCAAGCACCGAGTCCGCCTTCGTGAACATGAACGGGGCACCCGCGTTCAGGGCGCTGATCGCGCCCCGGTACTCGTTCACGATCTGGTAGTCGATCGTCCGCCGGAGGGCGCCCTCGGCATTCTTGACGCTGATTCCGGTGAACGCATTCGAGCGGTTGAGAACGAGCCGGACCTTCTCCTCGGGGTAGCCCAGGTGGCCGATCGTCTCGAGCACCAGCCGCACGTTCTTCAGGCACGAGAGGTCGGCGGTCATGACCACGAAGATCGTGTCGGCGGTGTCCAGGACGCGCAGGTTTACCTCGTCCAGCCGCTTGTCGATGTCGACCACGATGTCGTCGTACGAGGCTCGGAGCTGGTCGAGAATGGCCGAGATGTGCTCCTGGGTGACCAGCTCGGCCGTCTCGGGCGAGGGCGGCGCGAGGAGCAGGTCGACCCCCGAATCATGCTCGACGAGGACCTGGCGAATCAGCTCCGCGTCGATCGAGGGAGCGGTGACGACATCGACGATGCTCTTGCGGTCGAGGCCGAGGTCGAGAAAGACGCGGTGGTCACCGAACTGGAGGTTGCCATCGACCAGGACGACCTTGCGACCGAGCTCGCGGTGGAGCGCGATCGCGGCGTTGATCGCGATCGTGGTCGTGCCCACCCCGCCCTTGGCCCCATAGAAGGCGTGGATCCGCCCCAGCGGCGGGCGTCCAACGAGCATCTCCCGCGGAGCGAACCGGGTCAGCAGGCTCCTGATCCGGGCCAGCAGCTCGGCCGGGTGGAACGGCTTGATCAGGAAGTCATCGGCTCCCGCCCGGAGGGCGCGGACCTTCTGCTCGACCTCCCGTTCGGCGGTCAGGATGATCAGCGGCACGTGGTGGGCCTCGCCCTCCTCGGCCCGGATCTTGGCCGCCACCTGGAAGCCGTCGAGCTTCGGCAGGGAGACATCGAGCAGGACCAGCGCCGGCTCCTCGGCCGCCCAGAGCCGGAGGCCCTCCGCGCCGTCGGAGGCGACGATGACCTCGTAGCCCTCCTGCTTGAGGGTGTAGGTCAGCAGGCGCTGAACGTTCGCATCATCGTCGACAACGAGGATCTTGGCCGACATTGGGTCCTTCCCATCCTCCTGCCCGGGCCTCGCCACGGGTTCTGCACCGCAGCACCCGCGACCACTCGCCAGAGCACCTGACGCTGTCGGGCGATTATAGGCACGCCGAGCGCTCCTCCAGGGCCGATCGGAACGCCCGGCCCGGAAGCCAGGCCGGCTGCTCCTCGTCGGCGCCCGGTGCCGGCCCGCGCGACCGCGATCGTCCGAACGAGGCGCATGGCGGCTGGCCGGTGAGCCTGACCAGCGGGCGCCCCCCTCAACCCGCCGCCCGGCTCGGCCCGGGCCCAGCCGGTGGCTGATCGGGCTGCATCCCGCGATCGACGAACGCGCTCAGGGGCTCGAGCAGGCGGGTGAACTCGACCGGGATGACGTACTTCGTCGACGGGCTCGCGCCGAGCGCCTTGAGCGCCTCGAGGTACTGGAGGGCCATCGTCTTCTGGTCGACGCCCGACGCCGCCCGGTAGATCCGCTCGAGGGCTTGGCTGAAGCCCTCCGCCCGCAGGATCGCCGCCTGGCGCTCACCCTCGGCCTTGAGGATCTCCGACTGCTTCTGGCCCTCGGCGACGTTGATCGCCGCCTGCCGGGTCCCCTCCGACTCGGTGATCACCGCCCGCCGCGTCCGCTCCGAGCTCAGCTGGCGGTTCATCGCATCCTGGACGTCGCGGGGCGGGATGATCTCGCGGATCTCGACCGTTGTCACCTTCCCGCCCCAGCGTTCGGTGACCTCGTCGAGCTTGACCCGCAGGACCTCGTTGATCTGCTCGCGCTTGGACAGGACCTCGTCGAGGAGGATGTCGCCGATCACGGCCCGCAGGGTCGTGGTCGCGATTCCCTGCAGGGCGCCGGGGAAGTTGACCACGTTGACGACGCTCCGGAGCGGGTCGTTGATCTTCCAGTAGATCAGGAAGTCGACGTTGATCGGGGCGTTGTCCTTGGTGATCGTGGTCTGGCTGGGGATCTCGATGAACTGCTCGCGCAGGTCCACCTTGACCGGCCGGTCGATGATCGGCACGAGGAAGCGCAGGCCGGGCTCCCGGACGAGCTGCTCGTTCGTCCGGCCCAGGCGGAAGACGACCATCTTCTCGTACTGGTTGACGATCCGGACCGAAAGGTAGACCACGATCAGCAGGAAGACGAGGATGACGGCGAGAGTGGCGACCCCGGCGGCCAGTTCCACGATGACGGGCTCCTTTCGCTATGCGCCTGGCCCGACGGTCGACGGATCGGGCGATCCGCCTGGCCGTCCGGCCGGCTCCACGATGACGACCAGACCCTCCCGGGCGACAATTCGGACCGGCGCCCCCCGCTCCAGCGGCCGGCCGTCGACACTCCGGGCCGTCCACTCCTCCCCGGCCGCGTAGACCGAGCCGACCGGGGCGAGCGGATGGCGGACCTCGCCGAGCGTGCCCGGGCCGGGCGCGTTCGAACCCACCAGCGCAGGCGAGGCGGCGAGGCGACGACTGCGCACGGCGGCGACTGCGATCAGGCCCATGACCAGCCCGGTCACGGCGGTCATTCCGACCACGAGCGGCAGGGCCACCGAGACGTCCGGCGCGGTTGGATCACCCGGCGTCGTGTACAGCGCGGAGGCGCCCAGGGCGAACGCGACGAGCCCCCCGACGGTGAGCAGCCCGTGGCTGGTCACGGTCGCCTCGAGGACGAACAGGACGATCCCGAGCCCGATCAGGAGGAGGCCGGCGACGTTGAGCGGCAGGCTCCCGAAGCCGACGAAGGCGAGGATGATCGCCAGGGCGCCCAGGATGCCGGTCACGAAGTTCGGGTTCTGGAGGTCGAACAGGAGCCCGTAGAAGCCGATCGTGAACAGGATGAAGGCCACATTCGGATCGGACAGCAGATGGAGGAAGGCCTGGAGCGGGTTCATCGGCAGGTTGCGCACCTCGGCCCCGGCGAGGGCCAGCGGCGTGGCTCGACCGCGAACCGAGACAGTCCGACCGCTGGCCGCCCGGAGGACCTCCTCGATCGTGTTCGCGATCCCGTCGACGGCCCCGACCGCCACCGCTTCGGCCGCAGACGACGATTTCGCCTCGGTCACCGTCGCCACGGCCCATTCGACGTTTCGGCCACGGGCCTGGGCGATCGCGGTGATGTTCGCCACGGCGTCGTTGCGCACCTTCTGGCCGAGTGAGCCGGGGATGTCCTCACCGCTGCTGCTGATCGGCGTCGCCGCGCCGATGTTCGTCCCCTCGGCCATCAGTGCGACATGGGCCGAGAGGGTGATGAACGTGCCGGCACTCGCCGCCCGGCTGCCGGCGGGAGCCACCCAGACGATCGTCGGCAGGGGCGCCTCGAGGAGCGAGGAGGTGATCCGGCTGGTCGCGTCGAGCGCGCCGCCGGGCGTGTTCAGCTCGATCACGACCGCGGCCGCGCCATCCTGCTCCGCCTTCGCCAGACCACCGGCGATATACCCGGCCATCACATTGTCGACGATCCCCGAGGTGGGCATCAGGTAGACGAACGGCGACCCGGTCGCGCCGGCAGCGGTGACCGCCCCGGCCGCGATCCCGGCGACCCCGAACCCGAACGCAACCCGGGCGAGCCGGGACAGGAGACGGTCGATCCGGCGCGTGGCGCACCTCCTGGACCGATTATCGCACCGCCTGCCCGGGCCCCTCCAGGAAATCGAAGACGAGCGCGCTCCAGGTCTCGAGGCGGTCCCGCAGCGCGGCGACCTGGTCGGGGGAGGCGAATCCACCGCTCAGCTTGTCGGTCTCGCGGACCCTGGCCGGTCGTCCGCCGGCCTCGGCCACGAAGACGATGCCCAGATGCACCCGGCCGACCTCCGTCTCGTCGTCGTTGAGCAGGCCGACGAGCCGGAAGTCGGGCACGAAGGCCGCCTCGAGCTCCTCGTGCCACTCCCGGAGCAGACCGGTCCGGATGTCGCCGTCACCGGGATTCAGGTGCCCGCCGACACCAATCGAGTAGCGCTCATGGAGGCGCTCGTCGCCGCCCGCCCGGGTCCGGCGCATCAGGAAGTAGCGTCCGGCATCACGCAGGACGAGATAGGGAATCACCTGTTTGTGGGCCGGGTCGCGCTCCATCGCCGCCCGAGGCTCGAACCGGCCCTCGGTCGCGATCGTCGCCAGCACCGCCTCCAGCCCGTCGGCTGAAACGCCTCGCCAGCCACGGCCGCGGATCACCCGGTCACGGGGTACGACGAGGACGAGCTCATCAGCGCCCACCGGGACCGCCTTCGGCGGGATCGCCGTCCGCTCGCCCGCCGTCCTTCGGAGCGCGGTCCTCGAGCCGCTCGCGGACCGCGGCAAAGGCGGCTAGGAGGCGGATCGGGTCTGGCCCACCCGGTGCCTCCAGGGCCAGCCGCCAGCGCTCGAGGACATCGAGCACGACCGCCAGCCGGGCCGCGACCTCGGCTCCGTTGGTGGCCACGATCCCGGCCGCCATGGCCGGGTCGCCGCGAGCAATCCGGGTCATGTCGCGCCACGCCCCGGCGGCGAGATCGCGGGCGAGCGGCCAGGCTGGATCGGGCCGCCGAGCGATCCCACCGGCGACGGCCTCGGCCAGGGCCGCGGCCAGAATCAGGGGCAGGTGGCTGACGGCAGCGGTCGCCGCGTCGTGCTCGGCGGCGGTGAGCCGCACGGGTCGGGCCCCGCAGGTGCGGGCAAGCAGCGCGACCCGTTCGAGGTCGGCCTCGCCGGCCGACCCACCCGGCACGATCACCCACGGCCGGTCCTCGAACAGCTCGGCCGTCGCCGCGCCGAAGCCGGTCGTCTCGCGACCGGCCATCGGGTGACCACCGACGAAGGGCAGCCCGAGCGCGTCCGCCCGCGCCACGATCGCGCCCTTCGTGCTCGCCACGTCTGTGATCGTCGTCCCGGGGGCCAGCGCGTCGGACCACGGGCCGGCGAGGTGATCGAGCAGGGCGAGGCAATCGAGCGGCGGGGCCGCGAGGACGACCAGGTCCGCCCCGTCGAGCGCGTCCGCCGGCTCGCGGGGCGCGGCGTCGACGACCCCGGCGGCCAGGGCCGCCCGCGGCCCGGCGCCCGACGGGCTCCAGGCACTGATCGAGAACCCGCCCTCCGAGCGGCGCACGGCACGGGCGATCGAGCCCCCGATCAGACCGAACCCGAGCAGGGCGATCCGCATTCCAGATCCGGGCCGCGATGGAGCGTCCGTGGCCGTCAGTCGATCCAGCCGGGAGCGCCGCGTCCGCGTCCCGTGTCCGGTCGCTCCGCTCCGGCAGGCCCCTGGCGTCGGCGCCCCCGGCGACGCTCGGCCACCCGCCGTTCGCCGGTCGCCGGGGGTGGCCCCGGATCGTCGGCCGGGTTCTGGCGACGGGTGCGCTCGCGCCGCTCGGATTCTCGCCGCTCCGGGTTCATGTACGCGCCGCAGCGTGGGCAGCGGCGTTCCTCGGCGAACAGCGACTCGACCGGCGAGACGGTGTAGATCTGGCGCTGACACGACCAGCACACGAGGCGGGGCATGGCGTCATCCTAGCGCCGCAGGCGAACGGCCGCGGTCGGCCCCGTGGCACCGGGCACGCCGGCAAGCGCGAGCCTCGCCCGGCCAGCCGCCTCAGACCCTGGGCAGCGCGGCCAGCGCCTCCCGGACCTTCTCGGCCGGGTACTCATAGTCCTCGAGCGCGCCGCTCAGGTACCGGTCGTACGAGGCGAGATCGAAGTGACCGTGCCCAGACAGGTTGAACAAGATCACCTTCGGCGTGCCGGCCTCCCGGGCCGCGAGCGCCTCGTCCATGGCCGCCCGGATCGCGTGGGTCGACTCCGGTGCGGGCAGGATCCCCTCGGCCCGGGCGAACTGGACCCCGGCCGCGAAGCTCGCCCGCTGATGGACACTCCTGGCCTCGATGTAACCATGCTCCTTGAGCAGACTCACCAGCGGCGCCATGCCGTGGTAGCGCAGGCCGCCGGCGTGGATCGGCTCGGGGATGAAGTCGTGGCCCAGGGTGTGCATCTTGACCAGCGGCGTGAGCCGGGCGGTGTCACCGAAGTCGTAGGCGTAGACGCCCCGGGTCATGCTCGGCGCCGCCTCGGGTTCCACCGCGATGACCCGGTAGTTCGTCCCGTGGCGGAAGTTCCGGCCGAGGAACGGGAAGCTCAACCCGGCGAAGTTCGAACCGCCGCCGGCACAGGCGATGATGACGTCCGGCTCCTCGCCGGCCATCGCCATCTGCTCGAGCGCCTCGAGCCCGATCACCGTCTGGTGGAGGAGGACGTGGTTGAGCACCGAGCCGAGGGCGTACTTCGTGTCCTCGCGCGTCGCCGCATCCTCGACCGCCTCGCTGATCGCGATCCCGAGCGAGCCCGGACTATCGGGGCTCTCGGCCAGCACCCGCCGGCCGTACTCCGTGGTCGGGCTCGGGCTGGCCACGACCTGCGCGCCATACGTCTCCATCAGGAACCGCCGGTACGGCTTCTGATCGTAGCTCGCCCGGACCATGTACACCTTGACCTCGAGGCCGAACAGCGCCCCGGCGAAGGAGAGGGCGCTCCCCCACTGGCCCGCCCCGGTCTCGGTGGCCAGGCGCGTCACGCCCTCTTCGCGGTTGTAGAACGCCTGGGCGATCGCCGTGTTCGGCTTATGGCTGCCGGCCGGGCTGACGCCCTCGTACTTGTAGTAGATGTGAGCCGGCGTATCGAGCGCCTGCTCGAGGCGGCGGGCGCGGTGGAGCGGGCTGGGCCGGTAGAGCCGGTAGGCGTCGCGGACCGGGCCGGGGATCTCGATCTCGCGCTCGGTGCTCACCTCCTGGCCGATCAGGGCCATCGGAAAGAGCGGCGCGAGGTCGGCCGGTCCGATCGGCTGGCCCGTCCCGGGGTGCAGAACCGGCGCCGGCGGAACGGGCAGGTCGGCGCAGATGTTGTACCAGGCCCGCGGGATCCGGTCCTCGTCGAGCACGAACTTCGTGCGCCCGTCCCTGTCAGCCATGATCTGAAACTCCTTCCCGCAGGTGCGCTCGACCGGCGCGACGATCAACCCCGCCGGGCGAAGCGTACGTGCTCCGCCGCCGGCGGCGCAAGGTGCGCCCGGCGAAGGCGACCAGCGGGGCCAGCGGGAGGAACGGAGCGAGCGGGAGCAGGACCGCCTCCCCGACCGGAGCGCCGGGCCGGGCCAGCGACCCGAGTGACCCGTTCGATCCGCCCGACGCGGCCGCGTTCAGAGCGCCCGGCCGCTCACCCGGACGGCAGGGCCGGCCGGGCGGCTCGAGCCGTCGCTGACGACCGGGTGGTCCAGCCACGTCGCCCGGACAGGGTGGCCGGAGCCGGGCCGTGTCCGGGGCCGGGGACACCGTCGGCGGTGGAGCAACGCTCGAGCCCTCCGGACTCGGACCGGGGGTCGCGTCCACCGGCGGGGTCGCCCTCGGCGTCGGTTCGCCGGGCCGCGGCCGGACGGTCGGCGCGGGCAGTCCGCTCGGAGGCGGGCTGGGTGCGGGCGCGGCCCCGCGTCCGGGAGATCGTCGCGGGCTCGGCCCTGGCTCCGTGTCGGAGGCCGGGGGCGTCGGCGTCGGACCGAGCCCAAGGCCGCCGCCAGGGGGGAGCGGGCCGGACGGGAGCGGGGACGCCGGCGCCGGCGTGACGAACGGCGTCGCCGGCCTGCCGCCCGGCGGCGCGGGCGTGGCGAGGGAGGGGGCGGTGGTGGGCGGCAGTGGGCTTCGGGCCGCCGTCGACGGTGTCGGCGCCGGCGCCCGGACCGGCGGCTCCGGCCAGGAGCCGAAGCCAATCAGGATCGTCGCCCCCAGGAGCGTCAGATTCAGCAGACCGAGAGCCAGGACGAGATGAACGCGCTCGATCGAGGACACGGCGACGACGCTCTCCTGCGTGGGCACTCGGGGCTGGCGAGCCACATTCCGCGCCGGCCATGCTAGCAGAGCCGGATCAGCCGCCCAAGGGCACCTCGAGCACCGACTCGTAGCGCGCCGGTCCGCCACCGCTGTGGCTCTCGAAGAGGACCACCCGGTCGGCGACCCATTCCCTGCTGAACCCTCCCGCGGCGGCGATGAGGGCCCTCGCCGTCGCCGGCCCCGCCCGCACCCCGTCGGCCCGGGCCAGGGTCAGGTGCGCCCGGAACGGACGCTCCTCCGGCGGCCAGCCGAGCTCGGCCAGGGCCACGGCCAGGTCTTCGGCGAGGGCGGCGAGCTGTTCGGCGCCGTCCGTCACCCCAAGCCAGAGGACCCGCGGCCGAGCCGGGCTCGGAAAGGCGCCTCCGCCGGCGATCCGGATCGGGAAGGGCCGGGCCCGGGCCGCGGCGGTGCGGATCGCCGCCTCAACGGCTGGGCGTCGTTCGTCGAGGGTCGGGCCGAGGAAGCGCAGGGTCAGGTGGAGCCCCTCGATCCGGACCCAGCGCACCTCACGCCCGTCGCCGCCCGCCTCCTCCGCCGCCGAGGCGCGGACCCGCTCGACGAGGCGACCGACCTCGTCCCGGACGGAGTCGGGCAGCGGCACGCCCACGAACAACCGCCGGCCCGGCAGGAGCTGCTGCTCACGCCAGCGCGGCAGCGGGCGACCGGCGGGCGGGCGGTCCGGCGGGGTCGGGGTCAAGCCGGGCCGCCGGGCCGCTCGTGCTCGCGCTCGTACGCCAGCCGATCGTTGCGCAGGACCTCGAGGGCGCGCTCCCGGACCTGCCACCCGAGAACCTCGGTCTCCTTCTCCTCGAGCAACTTGTACGTGTCGAAGAAGTGCTCGATCTCGACCAGCCGATGCGGCCGGACCTGATCGAGGCGCTCGATGTGGCCTTGGTGGGGATCGCCCAGGGCGACACACAGGACCTTGAAGTCGAACCCGTGCTCGTCTCGCATCTCGAGCCCGCCGATCGGCCGGGCCCAGACGTGGCAGCCGGTGAATGTCGGCTCGTCGATGATCAGCAGCGCGTCGGTGTGATCACCGTCCGCGGCCCGGGTCCCCTCGACGAAGCCGTAGTCGAAGTTGTAGTGCACGGCCGAGGCGAGGACGCGGTCGAGCCGGAAGACACCCGCCTCCTCGTCGTACTCGTACTTGTTCCGACTGCCGCGCGGAATCTCGACCACCAGCTCGACGATCTCGGGGAACCGCTCGGCCAGCGGTCGAGGCGCCACCGGTGCGCGCTCAGTCGTTGTAGAGCCGCTCTTCGATCAGCTTCTCCTGGACCGTCCGGCCGTTCGGATCGAAACAGGAGAACTCGAAGTGCTTCTCGAACTCGAGGTCGAGGCTGTCCTGGCCGCCACGGTTCTTCTCGACCGAAACGACGATCCAGTCACGGAACCGCTGCGCCTGGTAGGGGTTGAACTCGATGTTCACCTTGGCCACGATGTGGTACTTCTCGTTCAGGATCAGGATGATGTCCGCCTCGTAGTTGATCGCCGACGAGCCGCGCAGGTGGAAGTTGCGCAGCCGGCTCGCCTTCAGGCCCTCCTTGTCGGCGGCCACGATCGCGATCATCGGGACCTCCTCGGACAGAGCGATGTCCTTGAGTCCGTTGACCACGAAGGTGACCTTCTCCGTCTCGGAGCTCGGCTCCGGGATCTGGGGCACCTTCTGGAGGTAGTCGACGACGACCAGCAGGCGCCGGTCGCCCGACAGCGCCCGGTGCTGCTGGACGAGCCGGCGGATGTTGTCGACCGTGCTCACGGTCTGGGAGCCGCGAAGCAGGAACAGGTTCTGGCCGTAGCGCGCGATCCGGTCGAGGCTGGGGCGCAGGCGCGGATTGTCGGCCAGCTGGGCAGTGCCGCTCCCATCGGCCATCCACGTGCCGAGGATCTCCCGGCGGACGTCCTGGATCTTGATCGCACCGGTGCGGTGGGGCAGGTGGGCGAGCGCCGATTCCATCGCCACGAGCCGATTGAGCAGGTATTGCTCGTCGTGCTCGAAGCACAGGTAGAGGACGTTCGCCTGACCACCCGAGGCGACATTGCGCGCCATCTGGAGGGCCATCGTCGTCTTGCCCGTCCCCTGGGCGCCGCCGATCAGGAGCAGTTCCCCGGCCCGCAGGCCGGTCCCGATCGTCTTGTCGAGCGGCGTGAAGCCGAGTGGCACCGGCTGATACTCCCCGACCCGGCCGCTGGTGACCTTGTCGTTCAGGTCGATCAGCACGTCCAGGGCGGAGCGCGGCGCCATGCTGCCGTTGTCGGTGTCGAGCCGCCAGGACGCCTTTGGCGTCGGCGGAGCGCTCGGATCGGCGGCCTCAGTGTCCACGGATTCGTACCCTCCCGGCGGTGATCCTCGGGCCATGGTAGCACCGGTCCCGACCGGTCCCGCCGCTCCCCATTCGGCCCAGCCGGCCCCGGACCATCAGCGCACCGGCCGGTCGATCAGCGGGGCAGCGCGGCCAGTTCGAACCACAGTCGAACGACCGTCCGGATCCCGGTCTCGTAGTTGCGCAGGTCCATCGCTTCGTTCGGTGCGTGGGCGTGGTCGTCGGGCGGGGTGAACCCGAGCAGGACCACCGGCAGGCCCAGGATCGACTCGAAGCTGGCACAGACCGGGATCGAGCCGCCCTCCCGGATGTAGAGCGGGGCAACCCCGAACGTCGCCTCGATCGCCCGGGCCGCGGCCTTCGTGGCCGGGTGGTCGATCGGGGTCAGGCTCGGGCGTCCGCCGTGCTGGCGGACGACCTCCACCCGCACCCCGGGCGGCGCGATCTCGCCGATGTACGAGACGAGCAGATCGGTGATCCGGTTCGGGTCCTGGTCGGGCACGAGCCGGCAGGTGATCTTGGCGTGGGCATGGGCGGGGATGATCGTCTTGCTCCCCTCACCCTGGAAACCGCCCCAGATCCCGTTCACGTCGAGCGTCGGCCGGGCGCCCCGGCGCTCGAGGGTCGTGTAACCGGCCTCACCCACGAGGGCCGGCACGCCGATCGACCGGCGGAACGCCTCCTCGTCGAACGGCAGGGCCGCGAACGCCGCCCGATCCGCCGGGGTCAGCGGGCGCACGTCATCGTAGAAGCCGGGCACCAGGATCCGGCCGTCGGGACCCTTCAGGGCGGCGATGATCGTGGCCAGCGCGTTGGCCGGGTTCTGGACCGTCCCTCCATACGAACCCGAGTGGAGGTCGACCGTGCTGCCGTGGACGTCGACCTGAACCGCCGCCAGGCCGCGCAGGCCGATCGTGATCGCCGGCCGGTTGCCGTCGAAGAAGCCGGTGTCGGAGATGACCACGAGGTCCGCCGCCAGCCGGTCGCGATTCGCCTCGAGCCAGCGGTCGAGGTTGACCGAACCGCTCTCCTCCTCGCCCTCGAAGACGAACTTCAGGTTGACCGGCAGGCCGCCCGTGGTCGCCAGGAGCGCCTCGGTCGCCCGGAGATGGAGGTGGACCTGACCCTTGTCGTCGGCGGCACCCCGGGCCTGCAGCCGGTCGCCGACGACGATTGGCTCGAAGGGCGGTGACTCCCATTCCTCCAGGGGATCGACCGGCTGGACGTCGTAGTGACCGTAGACGATGACCGTCGGGGCGCCCTCGGCGTGGAGCCAGTCGCCGTAGACCACCGGATGGCCGCCGGTCTCGGCGACCTCGACGTGCTCGACCCCGATCCTGCGCAGGTCGGCCGCGATGGCATCGGCCGCCGCTCGGCAGTCGGCGGCATGCTCGGGCAGAGCGGAGATGCTCGGGATGCGCAGCAGGGCCTCGTACGACTCGAGTCGCCGCTGGCGCGTCCGGGCGAGATACTCCTCGATGTCAGGGGTGGGCTCAGCCGGCATCATTCAACCTCCGGGGTTCAGCCTGGGCGCGAGTCGACAGCCCGAGACGGCTCGGGCGCCGTCCGTGGCTCGTGATCGCCGCCCGATCAGGCCGGGCTGGGACGCGGCTTCGGACTCGGGGCAGGAGGGTTCACCCCGCCGCCGGCGCTGGCCGTCCCGGTCGGCGGAGGGCTCGCCGCCGCGAGCGGTGGACCAGCGTGCCTGTCCTCCTTTGGTGGCAGATCGGAGAACAGCTGCTCGAACCCCTCCCCATCCACCGTCTCCTCGGCCACGAGCTTCTCGGCCAGGGCCGTCAAGCGGTCCTTGTGGGCGACGAGGACCTCCATCGCCCGCGCATAGTTGCGGTCGATGATCGCTCGGACCTCCTCGTCGATCTGGCGCGCCACGTCGTCGGAGTAGTTCCGCTGCTCGCCGATCTCACGGCCCAGGAAGACGAGCTCGTCGCGCTTGCCGAATGAGAGCGGGCCGAGCTTTTCGCTCATCCCAAACTCGGTGACCATCCGCCGGGCGAGCATCGTCGCCTTCTCGATATCGTTCGAGGCGCCGGTGGTCGTGTCGCCGAAGATCAGCTTCTCGGCCGCGTTACCGCCGAGCAGGCCGGCGATCTTGTCCTCGAACTCGGACTTGCTTTGCAGGTAGCGGTCCTCGGTCGGCAGGGCCATCGTGTAGCCGAGGGCCATGCCCCGGCTGATGATCGTCACCTTCTGGACCGGGTCGCACTTGGGCAGGACCCGCTGGACGATCGCGTGGCCGCCCTCGTGGTAGGCGATGACGACCTTCTCCTGGTCGGAGATGATCCGGCTCTTGCGCTCCGGGCCGGCCACGATCCGCTCGAGCGCCTCCTGGAACTCGGGCATGCCGATCGTCTTCTTGTTGCGGCGCGCAGCCAGGATCGCCGCCTCGTTGACCAGGTTGGCCAGGTCGGCACCCGAGAAGCCGGGCGACTGGCGGGCGATGTTCTCGATGTCGACCGACTTGTCGAGCGGCTTGCCCTTCGTGTGCACCTTGAGGATCGCCACCCGGCCCTTCATGTCCGGCCGGTCGAGGATCACCTGGCGGTCGAATCGACCGGGCCGCAGGAGGGCCGGATCGAGGACGTCGGGGCGGTTCGTGGCCGCGACGACGATCACGTTCGTGTTCGTGTCGAACCCATCCATCTCGACCAGGATCTGGTTGAGGGTCTGCTCGCGCTCGTCGTGCGAGCCGCCCAGGCCGGCGCCGCGCTGACGCCCGACCGCGTCGATCTCGTCGACGAAGACGATGCACGGGCTGTTCCGCTTGGCCTGGTCGAACAGATCGCGGACGCGCGACGCACCGACCCCGACGAACATCTCCACGAACTCGGACCCGGAGATGCTGAAGAAGGGCACGCCGGCCTCGCCGGCGACCGCGCGGGCCATCAGGGTCTTGCCCGTGCCCGGTGGTCCGACGAGCAGGACACCGCGCGGGATCCGAGCCCCGAGCGAGTTGAACTTCTCGGGGTACTTCAGGAACTCGACGACCTCCTGGAGCTCCGTCTTGGCCTCGTCCACCCCGGCCACGTCGGCGAACGTGACGACCGTCTTGTTACCCAGGAACATCCGGGCTCGGCTCTTGCCAAAGCTGAGCGCCTGGTTGTTCGTCCCCTGGGCCTGACGCATCATGAAGAAGATGAAGCCTCCGATCAGGATGATCGGCAGCAACCCGGTCAGGATCAGGCCGAGCCAGGACGTGTCGGGCGGCTTCTCGGCCTTGTAGACGTCCCTGCCCAGGTCGATCCCGCCGGCCTTCGCGGCCGTCTGCATGTCGGCGTAAACGTTGGTCAGGACGCTGGGGACGACCGTCGAGTACGACTTGCCGTCCTTGAGCGTCACGGTCAGGGTCTGCTCCTGCTGGACGACCGAGGTCACCCTGCCCGACTGGACGTCGTCCAGGAACTGCGAGTAGCCGGTCGTGGGCTGGTTCGGGGCCTGGATCAGCCAGGCGTAGAGAAGCGCGACGGTGCCCATCACGAGGATGAGCATCACGACACCGTTGCGCAGGAACTTGGCGTTCAAGAGGGGCCTCCGGCTCAGACGGGCCGGTGCCACGCACCGGCTCGTGGACCGAGTATAGCGTCCGGCCGGTCGATGGCCTCGTGACGGCCCCGCGCGGGTGGTGCGGACGGTGGGCCGGCCTCGGGCCCGGTCGATGATCCCTCAGGAGGGTGCCCACCCGCGCCGGGCCGAGCGGGCGGCCTGGCTCATCGCACCCGCACCCGGCGGGTCGGGATTGCGCGGCGGTGATCGCTGGTAGCGGAGGGCGGATTCGAACCACCGACCAAGGGCTTATGAGTCCCCTGCTCTACCACTGAGCTACTCCGCCACGGGCAGGATTCTAGCAAACGGGCGTGCTCCCGGCGAAACCCCTCGTCGGGGCGACCCGGGGTGTCACGAGCTCCACCGGATCGACATGCCACCCTCAGGGGCGGACCTCCGCCAGCGCGCCGTCCACGAAGACACGGATCTTCTCAGGCGGAAGCCGCACCAGCACATCACCGGCCGGCAGTTTCCGGCCGCGGGCAACGCTCGCTTTGGCCGGATGACCGGCCACCTCGAGGGCGATCACGCGCACACTGCCCTGATCGAGGATCCCGGTCACCCTGGCGGCCAGCGTGTTCTCCCCCGGCTCGGTGGTCAGCTCGAGGTACTCCGGACGGACCCCGACCTCGATCCGGCCGGCGGGCAGTCGGACTGGATCGTAGCTCGATCGGAGCTTCGTTCCGCCGAACACGAGTCCATCTCCATCGATGCTGGCCGGGAACAGGTTCATCGCCGGCGAGCCGATGAAGTAGCCGACGTAGGTCGTGCGCGGGTATTCGAACAGTTCCTCGGGCGAACCGCGCTGGACGACCCGGCCTTCGCTCATCACCACGACCTCGTCGGCGAAGGTCATCGCCTCGTTCTGGTCATGGGTGACGTAGACGACGGTCAGCCTGAACCGCTCGGTGATCTCCTTGATCTTGCGCCGCAGAAGGAACTTGAACTGGGGATCGATGACCGTCAGTGGCTCGTCCATCAGGAGCGCCGCAACGTCCTCGCGGACCAGGCCCCGGCCGAGGGAAATGAGCTGTTTCTCGGCTGCCGTCAGGGCCCGTGCGGGCCTGCCCAGCTCGCGCTGGAGGTCGAGAACCTCGGCGATCTCGGCGACCTTTCGAGCGATCCGCGGACGCGGCCACTTCCGGCACACGAGCGGGAAGGCGAGGTTGTCGTACACGGACATCGCGCCGTAGATCACCGGGAACTGGAACACCTGGGCGATGTTCCGCCCCGCCGTCGGAAGATCCGTGACGTCGCGCTGGTCGAACAGCACCCTGCCCCGCGTTGGCCGCACCAGCCCTGAGATGACGTTCAGCATCGTCGTCTTGCCACAGCCCGACGGCCCCAGCAAGGCGTACGTGCGACCGTCCTCCCACACCAGGTCGAGCGGGTTCAGGGCCCAGGCCGACTCGTGGGCGGACTGCGTGTACGTGTGGCCGACCCCTCTCAATGTGATCCGTGCCATCGAATTCGGGTCTCCGAGCTGGGCGGTCAGGGTGCCGCAACGAGCCGGTCGTCCGGACCAAAGGCAAACAGCCGATCCGGATTGATCGCCACCGGCACGTCGGCGTTGAGGGCGAAGCCGTGGACGCCTTCGATCTGCAGGACGAGTGGACCGAACGGAGTCTCAACGTGAATGAACGTTTCCGACCCCGAGACCTCCGAGAACGTGACCGTGCCCACCACGTCGTCGGCTGAGCCAAGTTCGAGCTCGACCGCCCGGATCCCGAATTGATACCTGCCCGGGCCCAGCCCGCGCATGTGGGCGGGAAGTGCCAGTGACCGGCCTCCGCCGAGGCGGATCAGACCGTCCTCGATCGCTCCGCTGACGACATTCATCGGTGGATCGTTGATGACGGCGGCGACCGCAGTCGTGGCCGGCCGGTCGAAGACGTCGTCGGGTCGACCAGCCTGGAGCAGGCGCCCCTCGTGCATCACCAGGACGACGTCACCGAGCATCATCGCCTCCGCTGGCTCGGTCGTCGTGTACAGAACGATCGCGTCGCCTTGATCCGAGAACAGGCCCCGCAGCTCCTCGCGCATCGCCTCGCGCAGCTTGTAGTCGAGGTTCGCCAAGGGCTCGTCGAGGAGCAGCACGTCGGCGCTCCGTGCCAGCGCTCGCGCCAGGGCCACCCGCTGCTGCTGCCCGCCCGACAGCTGGCTCGGCCGACGGTCCTCGAAGCCGCGCAGGTTGACTCGCTCGAGGACGGCCCGCGCCCGTTCCCGCGCGACGTCGACCGACAGTCCGCGCCGCCGGAGCGGGAAGGCCACGTTGTCGAGGACACTGAGGTGCGGGTAGTTGATGAACTGCTCGTACACCATCGCCACGTCGCGTTCCCAGACCGGCCGGGTGAGGAACGACTCTCCGTCGAGCTCCAGCCGCCCGCTGTCGACCCGCTGGAGGCCAGCGATCGTGCGCAGGAGCGTCGTCTTCCCGGCCTGGGTCCGGCCGATCAGGGTATGCAGACGACCACGCTCGAGCGTGAAGCTCAGGTCGTCGAGATACCGGACCCGGTCGACCGTCAGGCTCAACTGTTCCGCGATCAGCGCCATCTGCGCCCCCTACCGGATCGCACCGGCAAGGTGGCCGCGCGACAGGAACCGCTCCACGAGCACGGCGATGATCACGAGAGGGGTGACTGAAATCAGGGCCGAGGCGGACAGGGTCCACCATGGCGTGACCGACGAGTTCAGAGCCACGATCGCCACCGGCAGGAGCTGGGTCTGAGTGAAGGTCAGGGTGAAGGCGAAGAAGAAGTCGTTCCAGCCAAAGATGATGCAGAACAGACCGGCCACGATGATCCCGGGCAGGGAGTTGGGCAGGACGACCGACACGAACGCCCGCAGCGGCGTGCAGCCGTCGAGCATCGCCATTTCGTCGAGCTGGCGGGGCACGTTGTTGAAGAAGTCGACCATCACCCAGACCGCGATCGGCAGCAACAGCGCGATGTAGACGACGATCAGCCCGAGCTGGCTGTCGAGCAGGCCCAGGAAACGCAGCATCAGGAAGAACGGGATGCCGAGCACGACCGGGGGCAGGATCCGCTGCGACACGAAGAAGAACACGATGTCCGAGTTCTTGGCGAAGCCAAGTTGATAGGTGAACCGCGACAGCCCGTAGGCCGCCAGGGTGCCCAGGACGATGCTGATCGTGCTCGCGCCGAGGGTCACGATGATGCTGTTCAGGTAGGGCTGCACGATGTCGATCCCGCCCGTGCCGCCGAACAGGCTCGTCCAGCCACTGAGCGAGGGCTCGTACTGGAGCCAGGGCAAATAGGTCGGTCCGCTGGTCACGCCGTTGACCGTCTTGAAGCTGGTGGTCAGAGCCCACAGGAACGGGGCCACGACGAACATCGACCAGAGCACGATCGTGCCGTACTTGAGCACCAGGTACAGCCTCGACATCATGCCTTCCTCCCGGCCAGGACGCGGTTCAGGCCCCGAGCAATGAACGTCAGCGACACGATCATGATCACCAGGTACGTGAAGGAAAGCGAGGCCGCGTAGCCGATCTGGAAGTCCCGCAGGCCCCGGATGTAGATGTAGTAGCTCGTCGTCTCGGTCGCCGTTCCGGGACCGCCGGAGGTCAGGACGTAGACGGTTTCCATGATCTTCGAGGCCTCGATCAGGCGGATGATGATCGCCCCCACCGAGATCGGGCCCATGAGCGGGAAGGTCACCCTGAAGAAGGTCCGGATCGGTCCGGCTCCGTCGATCGCCGCCGCCAGGAACGGCTCTCTGGGCAGGCTCAGCAGACCCGCCAGGAGCAGCAGCACCATGAATGGCGTCCACTGCCAGATCTCCACGATCATCACGCTCACCACGGCCGGTCCGCTCGCCGTCAGCCAGTTCTGGGCCGGCAAGCCGAGGAGCGCCATGACGTCATTCGCGGGACCGAGTGACTCATGAAGGATCGTGCGCCAGATCACGGTCATGATCACCGGCGTCGTCATCATCGGCACCAGGAACAGGACCCTGAAGAAGCGCCGGGCCTTGACCTCACGCCAGACGGCCAAGGCGAGCGCGAAGCCGAGCACGTACTCGATCACCACGGTTCCGACCGCAATCACCGCCAGCCGGCCCAGCGAAGCCCAGTAGCGCTGGTCGGCAAAGAGCCGCTCGTAGTTCGTCGTTGCAATCCAGTCGAGGCCGGGCTGAGAGACGTTCCAGGATGAGAAGCTGACCCGGATCGTGAACAGGAGCGGGAACAGGATGATCAGGAGCAGGACGATCAGGCCCGGCAGCAGGAACAGGAGCTTGTAGGGCCGAATCGACGAGTCGCCACCCGAGTGCCCGGAGCGACGCCCTGGTCGCCCCCCATCGGTGGCCGACCGATCAGTCGAGCCGGGTCCGGTCGAGGCCTGCCCGCCCTCCGCCACGGTCACTTGATCTTCCTGACCCATCGCTCCTCCAGCGCCCCGACTGGGTGCCTGATCACCCACGATATCAGCATGGGAACTCACGCTGACCAGTTCTGCCATGGAATGCGAGCGGGTCGAGGTTGAACCTCGACCCGCTCGCCGCGCAAGAGCACGAAGCTACGGGGCGTCCTCGAGGGCGACGACATTCGCGTACGCCTCGCGGACGCGATCGACGCCCACCCGCTGCACGATCTGGCGCCATTCGGCCGCCACACCGTCAAGGGCCTCTTGGGGGGTCTTCTGGCCGGCCAGCGCGTCAGCCACGCCGGCGGCCATCGAGGTCATGAACTCGTTGACGCCCGGAACCCGAAGGTCGAAGACGCGGTTCGGCTTGCCTTCCATCCCTGCCAGGGTGTCGACGTAGGTCTTGACCGTGGCCGGATCCCAGCCCAGGTTGGACTCCCAGAACTTCGGGTCGAAGTCACTCTTGCGGAAGGGGTTGACCCCGAACCGACCGATCCGGAGGTCGAGACTGTGGTTGGCCTCGTTGGAGAAGAAGCACAGGAAGTCGAAGGCCATGTCCTGGTTCTTGGACAGGTTCGACACCGCGACGCCCCAGCCCCAGGTGATGTACGGGGCCCGGTTCGGAACATCGAAGTGCTCCCACTGGCCGGTGAGCCGATTCCAGACCTCAGTTGCCCCGGGCAGCGGGGCCGCGGCAACCTTGTTGCGGATCCGGCTCTTCGGTTCCTGAGCCTGGATGAACGCATCGTCCCAGGTGTAGCTCATCAGGGTCTGGCCGCCACCGAACGAGAGGATCTCGTCACCGAGACCGAAACTGCTGCCGCCCGGCGGGAACGCCTTCTGGGCATCAACGAACAGCTGCAGCCCCTTGACGAAGCCGGGTGTGTTGATCAGCGGCTCCATCGTCTTCAGGTCGAAGAAGAAGCCGCCCTTGACGTTCGGGTTCTTGGCGTAGGGAGCCGCCCGGCCGATGAACGCCGAGAACATCAGGTCGTCGCGCTTGGTGACCTCCGCGCTGCCGTAGTTCGGCTGGCCGTCTCCGTCCCAGTCCCAGCCAGAGAAGTACGTGGCGATTTCGTTGTACTCCTCCCAGGTCTGCGGCACTCGCAGGTCCTTGCCCGTCTCCTGCTTGTACCGGGCCTGCAGCTGTGGGTTGTCGAACACGTCGGTCCGGTACTTCAGGTAGTTCCGGTCGCCGTCCACCGGGTACTGGATCATCTTGCCGTTCCAGGTCGCGACGTCCTTGTAGTTCTGGGTGACGTCCTGCATCCCGCTGACGGACAGATACTGATCCGGAACGGGCGCCTCATACGGATTCAGATCGCCGATCCAGAGCGACCCGTTGAAAAACACGTCGTAGGCGTTCTGCCCGCTCTGGAGCGGGATGAGGATGCGCTGGAAGAGGTCACCGAAGGGGACGTGAACGACGTTCACCTTGGCGCCGGTGAGATCCTCGAATTGCCTGGCGTGCAGGTCGGTCGGCTCGCCCATGACCGGCACAGCGTGCGTGATCACGTTCAGGGTCCGGCCCGAGTAGTCCTTTTTCGAGATCGCGTCGTACGAGCAGGGGCCGGGCACGTCGGTGGCCGTCCCGTACACCGCGTAGTCCGAGCCGTACTTGGCGTAGCTGATCTCGCCGGCGCTCCCGCCCGCGGCCGGCGAGGCACCGGATGCGGCCGGGGCGCCAGATGCCGGCGCGCTGCTGGGACTCTCGACCGCCGTCCCGCCACAGCCCATCACGAGGGCCAGCGGCAGAGTCACCAGAAGCGTCGCCCTCCTCCCCCGCCATACGCCTGCCCTTGTCATTCAGCTGCTCCTTCCTCTCCCGTGTTCCATCCCCTGTCCCTGGGCATCGGCACTACGGCACCAGAACGGCGCGGCCCTTGATCCTCCCGGCGTGGAGGTCGTGGAGCGCCTCGTTCGCCTGCTTCAGCCCGTACTCCTGGACAGCCAGCTTGACCAGGCCGCGGTCGGCCAGCGACATCAGCTCGTTCAGCTCGGCCCACGTGCCGACGAGGTTGCCGATGATGTTGCGCTCGGTGATGATCATGTCGACGGCCGGGATCGTGATGTTCTCGCCGTAGCCCACGATGTAGTAGTTGCCCATGGCGCGAGTCATGGCCAGGCCGAGGCTCGTCGTGCCGTGCTCGCCGACGAAGTCGATCACCGCCTCTGCACCATTCCCCGAGGTGAGCGACAGGACGGCCTCGAGCGCGCCCTCCCCGGCCTTCACCAGGTGGTCCGCGCCGCACTCCCTGGCCAGGCCCAGGGAGAGATCCGATCGGTCGACGACGATGATGTCGGCGGCGCACATCGCCTTCAGGCACTGGATGCCGATGTGGCCAAGGCCACCGGCGCCGATCACGACGCAGTACTGGCCGGCGACGAGTTCGCGTGCCGCCTTCTTGGCCACGTGGTAGGCCGTCAGTCCCGCATCGGCGTAGGGCGCCACGTCCTTGGGGGCCAGCGTCGCCGGCAGCTTGACGAGGTTCCGTACCGACGTGGCCAGAGCCTCCGCGTAGCCGCCATTCGAATCGAGGCCGGGAAAGCGCCCCGGTCCATGCATATCGTGGCCACGGCGGTTGGTCAGAGACAGCCCGTCGGTGATCTTGGGGTGGACGATCACCGGGTCGCCCTTCCTGAGGCCCTCGACCTCAGTACCCATCTCCTCGATCCAGCCCGCGTTCTCGTGACCCATGATCAGGGGTAGCAGCGCCTGCCCCGTGGGATCCATGTGAGGACGCCAGACACCCTCGATGATGTGCAGGTCTGTCCTGCACACACCGGCGCCACCGATCCGCACGATGACGTCCGAGGGGCTCGTGATCCGGGGGTCGGGAACATCCTCGTACTCGACCCAGCTCGGTGCGGTCAGCTCTTCGTCGTACCGGTGCAGAACCTGTGCCTTCATTCCCAGAACCTCTCCCGCTGTCGCTCACCCTGCCTGACGTACGGACCGCGAGCCACTGACCCTGACGGGCGCGAACGTCCAGTCCGCGCGCGGATGGATTCGCGGGCACTCGAACCCGCCAGGGCCGTCACCAGGTCACGGCGGGGCATCGGATCCGATGCCCACTCAAACCTGCTGGGCCGGGCCGAACGCAATCCGCCTCCTCCGTCCAGGTTTCGCGCCGACGAGGGCCTCGCGCCACGCTGCCACGCGTCACGCGGGCACGTTCCACCCAACGTTCTCGATGGGCGCGTCGAGGACCAGTAGGCTAGTGAAGACGCGGAGCGCCGGTCCAGCGGATTTCAGATACTGCGAACCTGCGCCACCAGCGAGGGTCTGACGAAGCTCAGGAGCCGGCCTGACCAACCGCAAGGATGTTCGAGGATCGTCGAGCCGAGGCGACAACGAGACCGACCAGCCGGTCCGCCTCGAACTCGAACTGCTCTGGCGGCAGACCCACCGCGATCGCCGCCGGCGGGCGCCCGACAGGCGTGAGAATCGGCGCCGCGACGCAGGTCAGGCCTGACACCCCTTCCTCGAGATCGAGGGCGAAGCCACGGCGGCGGGTCAGCTCGAGGGACTCGGCCAAGATCTCGCGCCGCGTCACCGTGCGTGAGGTGAGCGCAACGAGCGGCCAGTCATCGAGCAGCTCGTTCACCTGGCGCTTGTTCAGGCTGGCCATCAGGACTTTGCCCAGAGCCATCGTATGAGCGGGACCCCGAAGACCGGGCCGCAACAGGCGTTGATGCTCGGCCCCAGGGAATGACTGGGCGGCTGCGATCGTGATCTCTCGACCCACCAGTCGGCCGATCACCGCCACGCCCCTCACGGCCGCGGCCAGGGAGGCTAACTCACCAGACAGCTCCGGGAACGGATCGAGGCGTCGGTCGAGGCGCGCCAGCAAGAGGGGGAGGCGGTCCCCGAGAGTCAGGGAGCGGCTTGCGGTCCGCGCCAGATACCCCTCGTCGAGAAGGGTGTTCACCAGGTGGTAGGTCGTGCCCAAACTCAGCCCCAGGCTGGCCGCCAGGGCCTTCGGGTAGACCTCTTCATGTTCGGCAACGAACTCGAGGACGCGCAAGGCGCGCTGCACCGTGGACAGGGCGTCCCGGTGCTGCGAGCCGTTCTGGTCACTGCTCGCGTCCGGACCGATGGTCATGAGGACCTCGCTCCACCCCCAAGATCAGCACAGGGTAGCGCACCCGTCAACGAATTCCCAGCCCACCGGCCGTCTTGATTCAACCTTCCGGTCCCAGGGAGCGGCCGACCAGGTCGTCCTCAGGTTGCCCGGATCGAGCCGACCCATTGCCCCATCCGTACCAGGCGCCACCAGGACGAGTGCGTTCTTGATCGGTCGGCCTGGTCCGTCGATCGTGCCCCTGTCGGCGACAAGCGGACCTGGGGATGGATCGATGAGCCAGATCATCACTTCGCTCGAGCCGGGAGGGCCCCTGGCGGCCACGCCTGCCGGATCGAGCCAGCCTTGGCAACCGAACTCAGCCTGGCAGAGGCCATGATCCCGAGTGTCGGTCGGATCCTGCGCCTCGTCTTCCAGCGGCCGGCTTCCGAGCCGGCCGAGGAACCGCCTCCGAGCGGCGGGCCGCCGGCCCAGCCCGAGGTCGAGTTCTCCGCCTACGGCGAGGACTGCCGGGTCTACGGCCGGATCCAGCTGGCCGCCGAACGCCTCTCCGACATGCTCAATACTCACGACCAGGTCCTGCTCGTGTCCGTGCTCGTCGAGAGTCTGGCTGACGGGTGCACCTATGCCGTCGACGAGGTCAAGATCGCGCGCGACGAGCTCCTGGTTGTCGAGGCGCTCGGACCGCGAGGAAACCCGGGGCGCCGAACCCGGACCCGCCCCTATCCGCTGGCGGTCAAGCTCGGCCCATACGAGGTGCGCGGCTACGTCCACGTGACCCCCGGAGCGGACGTCCTGAACGCCGTCCGTCGCCGCCGGCCGATGGTGCCCTTGACGGACGCCTCGATCAGCTACGTGTGCGGGGGAGCCCTTCGGCGACGCCATGCCGCGACGCTCCTGTTCAACCGGGAATGCGCCGACTGGCTCGCCCTGACCGACGACGAGGCGATCGACTTCCCGGAGCTGCCGTTTCCGGTCAGCGCGGGCCCTCTGGTGAAAGACTTCACCGGCCAGGTGCTTACCTTCCAGGACGCGTAAGCCGACCCGCCCAAGCGGGCCGACGCCCTCCTCAGGGCAGCTCGAACTCCTCAGGCCAGCCCGAAGCGCGCCAGGGCAGTCTGGGCGAGCAGTCCGCCGATCGCCAGGGAGCTCGTGGCCGCCGGGGAG
The DNA here is from genome assembly GCA_021825385.1 of Chloroflexota bacterium. Taxonomy (GTDB): domain Bacteria; phylum Chloroflexota; class Limnocylindria; order Limnocylindrales; family CSP1-4; genus JAKAHU01. Next base: position 31,182 of record JAKAHU010000006.1, read on the forward strand.
GGCGCATTCCGGACGTGGACAACGCGCTCCGATCCCCCGAGGTCGAAGTCGTCGAGCAGCCGCCCATCGCGACCGAGCGCCTGAGCCCGGACGCCCGACGGCCCGAACACCAGCTGATCGGCACGCAGCTCAGGGACGTAGCGCCGGAGCTGGGCCAGAAAGGCCGCCGCCGACCAGTCCCGCCACAGTTCGGCCAGACCGGTCCGCCAGTACCGAGCGGCAAGGCGCAAGAATCCCGGATAGGAGAGCGTGGCCACGAGATCCGTGAGGCGGACGTCGCGCCGTCCGTATCCGTCCCGGGCGAAGGCGAGGACGGCGTTCGGACCGGCCCACACGGCTCCGTCGATCCGCTTTGTCAGATGGACGCCCAGGAACGGGAAGCGGGGGTCCGGAACCGGGTAGATCAGCCCGCGCACGAGGTGCCGCGCCTCGGGCGTGAGGGTGTAGTAATCGCCCCGGAAGGGGATGATCCGGGGCACGTCCGGGCCGGTCTCGCCGCCCAGCGCTGCGACCCGGTCGGCCCACAGACCCGCGCAGGCGATCGCGCCGCGGGCCACGACCGCGCCGCGGGGGGTGGCCAGGACGACCTCGCCCCGACCCTGCCTGATCCCCGTCACCGCCCGCTCCGTTTCGATCCGCCCGCCGCGGGCCACGATGTCGTCGGCGAGGCCGTGAGCGACGTCCCGAAAGTCGACGATTCCGGCCCGCGGGCTCCAGAGCGCCCGCAGGCCGCGGGCGTGGGGCTCGATCTCCCGGATCCGCTCGGGCCCAACTGACTCCAGTCCCTCGACCCCGTTCGCCCGGGCCCGCTCCTCGAGCGTCGCCAGCCGCGCCAGCTCGTCCTCGGTCACGGCCACGACGAGCTTGCCGGGGCGCGAGAAGGGGATCCCCTTCTCCTCCAGGTATGCCTCCAGGAGCGCTCTGCCCTCCCGGCACAGACGAGCCTTCAGGGAGCCGGG
>JAKAHU010000187.1 GCA_021825385.1 Chloroflexota bacterium
GCCGCGCCGGGCGTCCGCTCCTGGCCGGGCCCGCCGGGCGCCCCGCCGACCGACGGGCCAGCTTGACCGCACTCCGCTCACGGAAGATCAGCCGGATCGGCGTCCCGTCGAAGCCGAAGGCCTCGCGAATCCGGTTCTCGAGATAGCGCCGGTAGCTGAAGTGGATCGAGGCGGCGGCGTTGGCGAAGAGGACGAACGTGGGCGGCGCGACCGCCGCCTGCGTGCCGTAGAACACCTTCGGCCGGCGGCCCTTGACCGCCGGCGGGGCCTGACGCTCGCCGGCCAGCTGGAGCACCCGGTTCAGCTCGCCGGTCGGGATCCGCTTGCGCCGCTCGCCCCAGATGTCGACCGCCAGCTCGAGGACCCGGCTCACCCGCTGACCGGTCAGGGCGCTGATCGAGATGACCGGGGCGAAGGCCAGGAAGGGCGCCTCGCGCCGGATCGCGTCGACGTACTGATCGAAGGTCCGGTCGCTCTTGCCCTCGACCAGATCCCACTTGTTCACCGCCAGGAGCAGCCCCTTGCCCTCCTCGACGACGTAGCCCGCGACGTGGGCATCCTGGGCGGTCAGGCCGTCGACCGCGTCGATGACCAGGACGGCCACGTCGGCCCGCGAGATCGCCTTCAGGGCACGGAGCGTGGCGTGGCGCTCGGCGGCCGGCCCGCTGGCCACCCGGCCCGGCCGGCGGATCCCGGCCGTGTCGATCAGGACGACCTCGCTGCGGCCCCAGACGAGCCGGGTGTCGAGGGCGTCGCGGGTCGTACCGGGAACCTCACTGACGATTGCCCGCTGCTCGCCGAGCAGGGCGTTCAGGAGGCTCGACTTACCAACGTTCGGGCGGCCGACGAGCGCGATCGCGGCCGGGCCGGTCTCCGCCTCGGCCGCCAGCTCGGCGTCCCAACGCCGGGCCGCCGCGCCGCTGGCCTCCTCGCCCTCGTCCGGCTCGGGGGCCTCGGGCCCGGCCACGACGAACGGTTCGAGGCGGCCAGCCGCGACCTCGCGCGCCCAGGCGTCCGCCTCGGCCTCGCGGGCCTTGCGGGCAATCTCCTCGGGGCTCTCGGGCGGGAGCGCCCAGACGATCGCGTCGAGGAGATCGCCGGTGCCTCGCCCGTGGGCGGCGCTGATCGGGTAGGTCTCCTCCCAGCCGAGCGCGAAGAACTCGGCCGCCTCGAGCTCGCGCTTCGGGTTGTCGGCTTTGTTGACGGCCACGAGGACCGGCGCCCGCGCGCTGCGCAGGAGGTGGGCCAGCTCCGCATCGGCGGGCATCAGCCCGGCCGCGGCATCGACGACGAACACGACCACGTCCGCCTCGGCGATCGCCAGCCGGGCCTGCTCCTGGACCTTGACCTCGATCGGATCGTCTGGATCGCGCTGGAGACCGCCGGTATCGACCACGACGAAGCGCCGCCCGTTCCACTCCGCGTCGGCATACAGACGGTCCCGCGTCGTGCCCGCTTCGTCCTCGACGATCGCGGTCCGCGTGCCGACGATCCGGTTGAAGAGCGTGCTCTTGCCGACGTTCGGGCGTCCGACGATCGCGACGACGGGAAGGCCGCCCACCGGGTCAGGGCGCGCCACGACCGGCCGCGCTCGTGACGGCGGGGGTCGGTTCGCCCGTGGCCGCGCCCGGCGCGGCGCCGGTCTGGTCGGCCGCGGGCTGGATCGCGGGCAGCGAGGTCGTCCGCCCGGCCGGTGTCGCCGCCCGGGCGAGGGCGGCCAGGGCGAGCTGGCGCGCATTCGCCTTCGCCTCGGGCGTCCCGGCCAGCTCGAGGACCCGCTGGGCAACCGCCTGGAGGTCCTCGATCGGGGTCGAGGTGCCCCCGGTCACCCCGACCGTCCGGGCGTCATCGAACACGGCCGGATCGGTGAGGTCGTGCACCGACTCGATCTGGATTGCCGGCGTGCCGACGATCTGGCACAGGCGGGTCAGCTCCTTCGTGTTGGCGCTGCTCCGTCCGCCCACGACGACCATCAGGTCGACCGCCCGGGCCGCGGCGAGCGTGTCCTCCTGGCGGCGGATCGTGACCGGGCAGACGGTGTTGACGATCTTGAGCTCGTGGCTGCGCGAGACGAGGAAGGCGGCCAGCCTCTCGAACTTCCACGGCGGCTGGGTGCTCTGGGAGATCAGGGCCATCCGCTTCTTGCGCGGGATGCGGGTCCAGTCCGCCTCCTCGTCGACGACGATGGCGTCCGGCGCAAAGCCGAGCAGGCCGATCACCTCGGGGTGTCGGGGCGTCCCGAGCAGGACGATCGTATACCCGTCCTCGACCAGTCGGGCGAGCTCGCGCTGCTCCTGGATCACCCAGGTACAGGTCCCGTCGATCACCTCGAGGTCGCGGGCCAGGGCGCGCTCGACGACCTCGGGCCGGACGCCATGGGCCCTGATCACCACCGCCGCGCCACGGTCGACCTGGTCGAGTGTGTCGACGGTCTCGATCCCCAGAACCTGGAGATCCCGAATGACGCCTTCGTTATGCACGACCTGGCCCAGGGTGTGGGTCGCCTTGCCGGCCGCGGCGGCCTCCTTGGCCTTGTCGATCGCCTCGCGCACCCCGTAGCAGAATCCCGTCCGCTGGGCAATCAGGATCGCGCCCACGCCACTCATCACCGGCCGATTATCGCATGGCGCCCCGCCATGGTCGGCCGGCGCCCGGCCGGGATCGCCTAGCGCCGGCCCGGGTGACGCGGCCGGATCGGCTCGCGACCCGCCCCCACCTCGGCCGCCGGCTCGACCAGGTGGGCGTACACACCCCGATGCTCGGGTGGCAGGAGGAGCGCGATGCGGCGCATGATTTCCTCCGTGGCCGCGTGCTGGGCGGCCCGCCGGTCGCCCTCCGAGCCGGCCTCGGGCAGATGAAACGGGCGCCCGACGCGGAGCACCACCTCACCGCCCGGGCGGGGCAGGAGTCGGCCGCGGGGCCAGAAGCGGTCGGTTCCCGCCAGCCCGACCGGCAGGATCGGGGCGCCGGTCCGGAGAGCCAGGATCGCCAGGCCGTCCTTCGCCTCCTGGAGGCCCCCGGTTCGGCTCCGTGTCCCCTCGGGGAAGACGGCCAGCACATGACCCTCCTCGAGGACCCGCCGGGCGAGCCGGAAGGCCTCGATGTCGGCCGCGCCGCGCCGAATCCCGAACACCCCGTTCTGGGCCAGGCCCCAGCCGATCAGCGGCCAGTCGAGCGCTTCCTGCTTGCCCAGCCAGTGGATCCGGCGGCCGAGGAGCGGGGTGAGCCACGAAGCGATGATCACCGGATCCGCGTTCGAGAGATGGTTGGAGGCGATGATCAGCGGTCCCCCGGCGGGCAGCGCCGTGGGCTCGAGTCCCTCGATCCGGACCCGGGTCAGGCAGCCCACGATCGTCCGGCCGGTCAGGTCGGTCAGGCGGATGAACCAGGTCAGGCCATCCTCCAGCGGTCGCTCCTTGGAGCGGGCGGCCGGCACCCCGCCCGACCCGGCTGACCGATCCGGCCGGCTCATCGGTCGGCTCCCGCGGCGCGGCGGACGGCGGCCACGACGGCCGCGACCGTCTCCTCGAAGTCCAGCTCGTCGGTCATGATGTGGACGGCGTCCGGGGCGGCTCGCAGGGGGGCGACGGGCCGGTTCGAGTCAAGCCGATCGCGGCGGCGAAGCTCGTCCAGGATCCGGCGCGCCGCCGGCTCGTCGGGCCCGAGGCCGCGCTCGGCCGCCCGCCGCCGGGCGCGCTCCTCGACCGAGGCATCGAGAAAGATCTTGAGATCGGCGTCGGGCAGGACGACGGTGCCGATATCGCGGCCGGCCATGATGATCCCGCCACCGGCGGCGAGCGCCCGCTGGCGAGGCAGGAGCGCGGCCCGGACCTCCGGCAGGCGCGCCACCTCGGAGACGCGCTCGTCGATCGCGGCCGTGCGCACCTGATCGGTGAGGTCGCGCCCCCCGACGATCACCCGAGACAGCCGGCCCGCCGCGTCCGGGGCGAGCTCGATCTGGTCGACGAGCCCGACCAGCGCCCCGCGGTCGGCAACGTCGATCCCCCGCTCGAGGGCGAGCCAGGTGACGGCCCGGTAGAGCAGCCCGGTGTCGCAAAAGCGATAGCCGAGGCGTTGCGCCGCTGCCGCACCGACGCTGCTCTTGCCGCTCGAGCCGGGGCCGTCCAGGGCGACCACGAGGCGTCGCGGTCCGCTCATCGCTCGGGCGAGCGCCGTGGCGCCGGACGCCCGCGGCCGCCGGCCAGGGCGGACGCCTCGCTCGCCGTCAGGAGGCGCGATTCCCCGGCCCGCAGGCCGTCGAGGCGCAGGGTGCCGATCCGGACCCGCACCAGACGCTCGATCGGTGCGCCGACCGCCCCGAACATCCGGCGCAGCTGGCGCTTCCAGCCCTGGACGAGGGTCGCCCGGTACCAGGCCAGCGGTTCCGGTCGCGGCTCGACCAGCTCGACCAGGCGAGCAACCTCGATCCCGGTCGCCGGGCGGAGGTGGAGGATCCGCCCGATGCCTTCATCCAGGGCGATCCCCTGGGCGAGCGCCTGAACCTGGTCGGGACGGAGCGGCGCCGGCAACCCGATCGCGTACTCGCGTTCGACCGCCCGGCTCGGGTGGAGGACGCGGTTCGCCCAGTCGCCGTCGTTCGTGAGCAGGATCAAGCCCTCCGAGTCGCGGTCGAGCCGGCCCACCGGGTAGAGCCGGCCAGCACGGGCGGTCACCGCCGCCGGCACGAGCTCGAGGACCGTCCGGGCGGCGTACCGGTCGCGGACGGTCGAGGTGACCCCGATCGGCTTGTGGAGGGCGAGGTAGACGTGGGGATGGGCCGCGGGCGCCAGGGGCCGGCCGTCGACCGCGATTCTGGCCGTCGCGGGATCGACCTGCTCGCCGATCGTGGCCGGCCGCCCGTCGACCGTGACGCGGCCGGACGCGATCAGGGCTTCGGCGCCCCGGCGCGAGGCGACCCCGGCCTCAGCGAGGATCTTCTGGAGCCGCTGGGCGGGCATCGCGGCGTTCAACCGGCTCGGATCGCGGTGCCGGGCGGATCGCGGCGCGACGCCAGGTCGCCGACCGGGTCCCCGTCAAGGGGCTCGAGCCGATCGGCGGCTCGCGAGCCGAGCTGGCCGGCCCCACCGTCGGCCCCCTCCTCGCCGCCGGCCACCTCGAGCAGCCGCGTGGCCACCTCCGGGTCGAGCGGCGGCAGCTCGTCGAGGCTGGTCAGGCCGAAGCGTTCGAGGAACTCGAACCCGGTCCCGTAGAGGAACGGGCGCCCGGGTGCGGCCGAGCGGCCGAGTTCGACGATCAGGCGCCGGTGGAGCAGGGCGCGGATCGTGTAGTCGGAGTCGACGCCGCGAATGCGCTCGACGACCGCCTTCGTCACCGGCTGGCGGTAGGCCACGATGGCCAGCGTCTCGAGTGCCGCGGGCGAGAGCCGGACGGCATCGGCGCCGACGTAGCGGGCGATCAGGGCGCCGGCCTCCGGGGCCGTGACGAGCTCGACCCGATCGCCGCTCAGGAGGAGCCGGATCCCCCGTCCGGCCAGGCTCACCTCGAGGTCACCCAGCCGGGCGTCGACGGTCGCCCGGTCGACTCCGGCCAGGGCGGCGATTTCGCGCCGGGCCAGGGGCCGCTCGGCGACGAACAGGAGCGCCTCGAGCCTGGCCTCGGTCAGCTCGCCGGGCTGGTCGCCGCCGGCAGCCGGGCCGTCCGCGGCCTCGATCTCGGTCATCCGAACGACCGCGGGGACTCGTCGAGGGGTTCATCGGCCGCCGCCGCGCCGGCCAGCCGCTCCTCGGCCGATGCCGACCGGGCGACGATCGGGCCCCACGGCTCGGCCTGCTCGACGACGATCTCGCGCCGCTTCATCAGCTCGAGCATGGCCAGGAACGTGACCGCCACGACGACCCGGTCGCGGACCCCCCGCAGCAGCTCCTGGAGGACGACCGTCGGCGCCGCTCGAAGCGCAGCCCGGATCGCCGCCGCCCGCTCGCCGATCGTGATCGTGCGGGCCACGATCCCGGGCGCCGCTTCGGCCAGAGGCACGAGCCGGGCGAGGCCCTTGAGGGCCCGAGGCAGGCTGGCCGGATCGAGCGGCGCGAGGTCGATCGGCCGAGCGCCCGCGACGGCCGCGGCCAGGGCGGCGGCCGGCTCGCGCCGGAACAACCCGACCCGCTCCTCGGCGGCGGCTTGGAGGCGGGCGCCCGCGTCGCGAAAGGCGCGATAGGCGATCAGCCGCGCCCGGAGCTCTTCCTCCGGATCCGGGCCCTCGTCGGCCAGGAGCGCTCCGGCGGGCTCCTCGCGCCGGGGCAGGATCGCCCGACTCTTGATCAGGATGAGCTGGCTGGCGACGGCCACGAACGAGGCGATGTTCGCCAGCCGGTCGCTGTCGAGGGAGGCCAGGGCGTCGAGGTAGGCGCCGGCGAGGGCACCGAGCGGGACGTCCAGGACATCGAGCTGACGGGCCTCGATCAGCGCCAGGAGCAGCCCCAGCGGTCCGTCGAAGCGCTCGAGCCGGACGCGCGTGGCGGCCTCGGGCTGGCGCCCGGCGGCGAACACGACCGAGGGTTGCCCCGGCCCGCCCGAGGCACCGAGGACGACCGCGGCCCCCCCGGCCGAGGCGCCTGGCGGGAGGCTCGGGAGCGGTGGGACCATCGTCAGTTCGCCTCGTCGGCGAGCTTGAGCAGCTCGCCGTAGAGCGGGTCCCGCGGGGCCGCCTGATCGCGGATCAGGGCGACGGTGCGGGCCGGACAGCCGGCCGCGGCGGCCAGGGCGGCCGAGAGCTCGGCGTGCCGGCGCAGGCGCTCGAGCGGCGGGCCAAAGCCGGGCAGGCGGCCTGCCAGGGCCACGACCCAGGGCCCCCACGCTTCGCCCAGCGACCAGGCGACCCGCGGCCAGAGGCCGACCGCCGGCCCCTTGCCCGCATCATGGAGCAGACCCGCCAGGAGAACCTCGCGATCGTCCACTCCCTGGCCGCGCAGGGTGGCCACGACGTCGAGCCCGTGGCGGCGGTCGGCGACGTGCATGGCGTCGAAGAGCGCCAGCTCGGGTGGGGTGAGCCAGAGAGCCAGCGCCGCCCGCTCCCCGGGCACCACCCGGGCGCCGAGGTACGAACGGAACTGGCGGAGCTTAGATGCCCACCAGGACGCGCGTCGCATCGACCACCAG
>JAKAHU010000188.1 GCA_021825385.1 Chloroflexota bacterium
TCTTCCAGCGCTCGAGTCCGGCCAGCGCCTCGGCCTGGGTCGCCGCCCGGGCAATCTCGATCACCGGCATCGACGACCGCCTCCGCCCGGTTGGTGTCGGGCGCGTGCCGGTCCGCTCCGGCGCCGCCCCCGCCACCTCCCCGGCAACCGGCCGCTGTCGCCGCCGGGACGGCATCACCCGCGGCGGCTCGCCTTCCTGCTTGCGGTAGTGGGGCGGCCAGGGCGCATCGCCCAGCCCCTCGGCCTCGTGTCGGGCGGCGAGCTCGAGGAGCCCCTCGAGTGATCCAACGGCATCGTCGATCCCCTCGGCGGCATCGCCGCGCTCCGCGTAGATCTTCGGCACCGTCGCCAGGGTGAAGTCGCCCGGCTCGAGCTCGGCCAGCTCGTCCCAGCGGAACGGCATCGAGACGCGGGCGTCCGGCAGCGGCCGGACCGAGTAGGCCGAGGCGACGGTCCGGTCCTTCGCGTTCTGGTTGTAGTCGAGGAAGACGCCGTGGCGCTCCTCCTTCCACCACTTCGAGGTCGCGATCGCGGGGGCCCGCCGCTCGACATCCCGGGCCAGGGCGAGCGCCGCGCGCCGAACCTCAGGGAACGTCCAGCGGCGCTCGATCCGGACGTTGATGTGGATTCCCCGCGAGCCCGAGGTCTTCGGCCAGCCGACCAGCCCGACCGCCTCGAGCGCCTCCCTGGTGACGGCCGCGACGTCGCGGATCTGCGACCAGGGCACCCCCGGGACGGGATCGAGGTCGACCCGCAGCTCGTCGGGGTGATCGAGGTCGTCGGCGCGGACCGGGTGTGGGTTGAGGTCGATGCAGCCGAGGTTGACGACCCAGGCCAGTTGGGCCGCGTCGCGCACGACGACCTCCTCGGCCGTCCGTCCCGACGGGAACGAGAGCTCGACGGTTTCGATCCAGTCGGGCCGCGAGGCCGGCGCCCGCTTTTGGAAGAAGAACGGGCCCTCGGCGCCGTCGACGTACCGCTTGAGGGCCATCGGCCGGCCGGCCACGCCGCGCAGCGCCCCCTCGGCGACCAGGAGGTAGTAGCGCACGAGGTCGAGCTTGGTGTACCCGGCGCGTGGGAAATAGACCTTGTCCGGATTCGTGATCGTCACGTCCCGGCCGGCGACGTGGATCGTCTCCTGCCGTCCTGTCATGGCGGCAACGATACCCTGCCCGGTGACGGCGCCAACCCGCCGCCCATGCCAAGCCAGCCGCGGGCTCTCGACCGCCCGGGGAGCCGGTGCTATCGTGGCCCGCGGCAGGCGCCGCCGCGAGTGCCTGCACCACTCCACCAGAGGCGCGTCCCCGTGCTCAAGCCCGAGCCAGCCTGCCTCGTCATCGCCGACATCTCCGGGTACACGAGCTACCTTGCCGGGGCCGAGCTCGACCACGCCCAGGACATCCTGGCCGACCTGATCTCGACGGTCGTCGCGGCGCTCAGGCCGGCCTTCCGGCTGGCCAAGCTCGAGGGCGACGCCGCGTTCGCCTACGTGCTCGCCGAAGTGATCGACGGCTCAGAGCTCCAGGATGCCGTCGAGCACTGCTACTTCGCCTTCCGGCGCCGCTTGCGCGACATCGGCCAGGCCTCGAAGTGCGAGTGCAACGCGTGCATCCTCATCCCGTCCCTCGACCTCAAGCTCGTCGTCCACCACGGCACGATCCTGCGTCAGCGGATCGCCGGGCGAGAAGAGCTCGTCGGGAGCGACGTGATCGTCGTCCATCGTCTGCTCAAGAACGCGGTCAGCGAGCAGCTCGGCTTCCGGGCCTACGCGATCTACACGGCGGCCTGCATCCGGGCCATGGGCGCCGACCCGCTGACGCTCGGCCTGGTGGAGCACACGGCCGTCTACGAGGGGATCGGCGAAGTGACCGGCTGGGTGCGCGACCTCGAGGCCGCCTGGTCGTTGGAGCAGGAGCGAACCCGGGTCAGGGTCGAACCCGGAGACGCACTGTGGGTCTACGAGCGCGATCTCCCCGGCTCGCCCGAGCTCGTCTGGTCGTACCTCACCTCCCCGATTCGGCGGCCGCGCTGGCAGTCAGGCGTGACGGCGGTGATCGAGGCGCCCCGGGCCGGTCGGCGCGGGGTCGGGACCACGAACCACTGCGTCCACGGCAAGGACGCGGTCGTCGAGGAGATCCTCGACTGGCGCCCCTTCGAGTACCTGACCGACCGCTCGCGCCTGCCGATGCCCGGCCTGCCGCCCCTGACGATGAGCTACATCCTCGAGCCGATCGGCGACGAGCCGGTCCCGATCGCCACGAAGGTCCGGATCACCCTCGCCCGGCCCCGGTCGGCCAAGGACCGGGCGATCCTGTCGGCCGCCAGGTTCGAGCTTCAATCGACGATCGAGGCGTCGATCGAGGCCCTGATTCCGCTCTTGGAGGCCGAACGCCGGGCCCGCCTCGAGCAGGCCGCCGGGGCGCCCGAGCCGTCGCCCCCGGGCAGTGCCGGCCGTCACCTTGCGGCGGGCCTCGACCCGCCCGCCTCGCCGCGGCTGATCGATGGAGCCGACGCTCGGATTTGAACCGAGGACCTGCTGTTTACGAAACAGCTGCTCTGCCGCTGAGCTACGTCGGCGCGGCCGATATCTTACCAGCCCTGGTCGGAACGGCGGGCCGCCAGGGCCACGATCGGCGCCGGCATGCCGACCGGGACGAACCGATCCGGGATCGGGGCGCCGAACGTGACGGCAACCGGGATCGAGCCGGCCCAGGTCGGCCAGCGCTCGTCGCCCGGCTCGTCGTGGGCGCCCACGTCGCGGACTTTCGCCGAGGCCTCGGCGATCTCCATCCAGAGCACGGTCGTCGCCTTTAGCTCCTGGCGGGTCGGCGGCCGGAGCTCGTCCCAGCGCCCCGGGTAGAGGTGCTCGACGAAGGCCCGCAGGGAGGCCAGCTTCTCCTCCTCGTCCTCGACCTCGTAAGCCCGGCCGAGGAGCATCACCGACCGGTAGTCGACCGAGTGGTTGAAGCCCGACCGGGCGAGGACGAGCGCATCGAGCTGGAAGGCGCTGACGCAGACCAGGACACCGCCCTTCGTCCGGCGCAGCATCCGGCTGGCCGAGGAGCCGTGCCAGAAGAGCCGATCGCCCGTCCGCCAGATCGCGGTCGGGGTGACGAAGGGCTGGCCGTCGATGACGTAGCCGACGCTGGCCACGATCGAGGCGTCGAGGATCGCATCGATCGTGGCCCGGTCGTAGCGACCGCGCTCGGGCTTGCGCCGGACTCGGACCCGCTCGGAGGGAGGCGGGACCGAGCCCGCGCTTCGTTCGCTCATCGGTGCAGCGTAGCAAGCCGGCACGGCGGGCGTGCCGATGACCTGGTCCGGGCCGGCCCGGGCGGGCGAGCCGCAGGGGGACGGCCGCCGCCCGCTTCGTCAGCCGACCTGGACGCGGATCCGGTGATGGCCCCGGGCGCCGTCGGGTGGCGGCGGAGTCACCTGGTCGGTCTGGACCTCGCCCGTCCCGTCCGTGGCCCGGACCTCGATCCGGTGCTCGCCGGCGGTCGCCTGCCACGGCAGCGTCCACTGAACCCAGGTTGCCCGCGAGATCGCGGCCGACAGCGTCGCCTCCCGCCAGGGGCCGTCGTCGATCCGCACCTCGACCCTCGAGATCCCCCGATCGGGCGCCCAGGCGACGCCCCCGATCGCCTGCCGGCCCGCTGTCAGCGTCGCCCCGTCTCGGGGCACGTCGATTCGCGACTGCGTGAGGATCGGCGCCTCCTTCGCCCAGCCGAGCGGCACCCAGTAGGCGTCGAACGCCTCGAGCGTCGTCAGCTCGATCTCGGCCAGCCACTTCGTCGCGCTCACGTAGCCGTACAGGCCGGGCACGATCAGGCGGGCCGGATAGCCGTGCTCGGGCGGGAGCGGGACCCCGTTCATGCCCAGCGCGATCATCGGCTCGCGGGCCGGGTCCATCGCCCACTCGGTCGGGAAGCCGACCGTGAAGCCGTCGACCGAGCGCCCGACGATCTGGGTCGCCTCCGGTCGGACGCCGGCCATCGCCAGCACGTCGCGCAGGGGAACGCCGGTCCACTTCGCGTTGCCGACGAGGTCGCCCCCGACCCGGTTCGAGACACAGGCGATCGTCACGTACTGCTCGAACAGGGGCAGCGAGGCGAGCTCGTCGTAGGTCAAGGTCACCTCCCGCGCGACGAGGCCGCGCACGGTGAGCGTCCAGGTCGCCACGTGGACCGCCGGCACGACCAGAGCGGTGTCGATCCGGTAGAAGCGCTCGTTGGGTACGACGATCGGGCTGATCCCGGGCAGCTCGAGCGAGGCGCCGGCCGGCAGGGGCGGGGCGGGCAGGGCGGCGACGGGTAGACCCGGCCCGGTGGCCGTCCCGGAGCCAACGGCGTCGCGGCCGACGAGCAGGCTCCGACCGAGCGCCCCGAGCGCCAGCGAGCCGACGGCCAGGCCGCCCCCGGCGAGCAGGAATCGCCGGCGGTCCCAGTCGGGCATCGAGTCGACCGAGCTCGAACCGGCCGCCCCGCCCCGGGCCCGGCCCGCCCAGGCCGGGCCGGTCATCACCAGGAGGAGGCGGAGCGCGCCGAGCCCCGCCCCGGTGGCGAGCCCGACCGCCGCCAGGGCGAGGGCCGGATCGGCGAGCGGCTCGCGCAGGGCGGCGAGGGCGAGGACGACCCCGCCGACTCCGACCCAGGCCACCGCCCGCGCCCAGCGCCGGCGCCCGACCACCCCGATCCCGGCCGCGAGGGCGATCGCGACGCCGATCACGGCCACGCTCAGGGCCAGCTTGTCGTTCGTGCCGAACAGCTCGACCGCGATCTCCTTGGCGCCCGGCGGCTGGAGGCCGATCACCAGGTCTCCGAGCGCGACGACGGGCGAGGGCGCCCCCGGCAGGAGCCCGGCCAAGAGCTCTCCGATGGCGATCGCCGCCGCCCCGGCGACGGCCCCGGCGACCGCCGCGGCGACGGCGCCGGTACCCATGCCGCCGATCGGGGCGCCCCCGTCGGCACCCGGACCGTCCGGCCGACGAAGGCGCGCCTCGGAGCCGGAGGGTGGCTCGATCATCGACATGCGCCCATTCCACCACAGCTTGCGTTCCGTGGTTACGGTTCATGACGCCGGTCGAGGCCGTCGCCCCGTGGCCTGATCACGCCCCATGGTGGAAACTCGTGTCGATCTGTCGAGCGGGCGACTGCCTGTTCCTGGGTTAGCGAGTCGGGGAGATCGTCGCGTGAACGAGCAGACGTTTGTGATCATCGGCGCCGGTCTGGCCGGCGCGAACGCCGCGGCGCAGCTGCGCAAGGACGGTTTCGAGGGGCGGATCGTCCTGGTGGGCGAGGAGCCGGATCGTCCGTATGAGCGCCCGCCGCTCTCGAAGGATTACCTTCGGGGGACGACCGAGCGGGCAAAGCTCGACGTCCACGGTCCTGAGTTCTACACGGACGGGGCGATCGGCCTGCGGCTCTCCACCCGGGCGACCGCGATCGAGCCGGCCAGCCGCGAGGTCGTCCTGGAGGATGGCCAGCGATTGCGGTACGACCGGCTCCTGCTCGCCACCGGTGCCTCTCCCCGGCGGCTCGAGATCCCCGGCGCTGACCTCGCGGGTGTCCACTACCTGCGCACGGTGGCCGATGCCGACGCAATCCGCGAGGCCGCCACCACGGCCGGCCGCGCGACCGTGATCGGCGGTGGTTGGATCAGCACCGAGGTCGCGGCCTCGCTCCGCGAGCTCGGTCTGGCCGTGGCGATGATCGCCCCAGGTCCGGTCCCGCTCGAACGCGTGCTCGGGACCGAGGTCGGGACTGTCTACCGCGACCTTCACGCCGAGCACGGTGTGGAGCTGGTCATGGGTCAGCGGGTCGCGGCCTTGCGCGGCCGGACGGCGGTGGCGGCGGTCGAGACAGCGGACGGGACGAGGATCGACGCCGACCTGGTCGTGGTCGGGATCGGCGCCGTTCCGCGGACCGAACTCGCCGCTGCCGCCGGGTTGACCGTTGCCGGCGGGGTCCTCGTCGACGAGCGCTTGGAGTCGAACGTGCCCGGGATCTTCGCCGCGGGCGACGTCGCCGCGGCCTGGCACCCACTGTTCGGGGCCCGGATCCGGGTCGAGCACTGGGACAACGCCCGGCGGCAGGGCCGGGCGGCCGCCCGGAACATGCTCGGCCACGCCGAGCCGTATCTCCGGGTCCCGTACTTCTACTCCGATCAGTATGACCTGGCCATGGAGTACTCCGGGTACGCGCCCGCCTGGGACCGGGTCGTGTTTCGGGGCGACCCGGCCAGCCGCGAGTTCCTCGCCTTCTGGCTTCAGGACGGCCGGGTGCTGGCTGGCATGAGCGCCAACATCCACAAGATGAACTCCGCGATCTCGGCTCTCGTCGCCTCGCGCCGGCGGGTCGCGGTCGATCGGCTCGTCGATCCGGCGATCCCGCTCGACGACCTCGAGGCGCTGCTGCTGGCATGACGATCCGGTTGAGCAGGGCGTACGAGGAACCGGGCCGTGACGACGGGCGCCGGGTGCTCGTCGATCGGGTCTGGCCCCGCGGCCGGTCACGGGCGAGCCTCATGCTCGGCGCCTGGTATCCGGAGCTCGGACCGACCAACGCCCTTCGGAAGTGGTTCGGGCACGACCCGGCCCGGTGGGCCGAGTTCCGCGCCCGCTATCTGGTCGAGCTGACTCGCCCGGAGGTCGAGCCACTTCTCGAGGGCCTCGTCGCGACCGCTCGGAGCGGGACCCTGACCCTCGTCTACGGGGCCGCCGACCGTGAGCACAACCAGGCGGTGGTCCTGGCCGAGCTGATCAGGGAGCGAGCCGGCCCGGAAGGGTAGGACTGGCCCGCGAGCGAGCGCGGGGTCTCGGCGGCGGTCAGTGGTCCTCGGTCCGAAGGTCGACGGAGAAGTCGAGCTGGGCGCGCAGGTGGGCGATCGTCTCGCCCCAGCCGGCGAGCGCCTCTTCGAAGGCCTCGAGCACGCCGGGGCGGTCGATGTCGAACGGGCCATCCTCGATCACGACCCGCGACCCGTTGCCGGCCGGCAGGATCGTGATCGTCGCCGTCGTCTGGTACGACTCGTCGGCCAGCCATGGCCAGCGGAAGACGAAGCGCTGGTTCGGCTCGGCGGCCAGGACGTCGATCCAG
>JAKAHU010000189.1 GCA_021825385.1 Chloroflexota bacterium
TCCCGCTCGTCGTCCACCGCCGGTTCGAGCCCGCCGCCGTTGCCCGGGCTCTCGTCGAGGACGAGGTCAGTCACCTCTCGCTCGTGGCGACGATGCTCCGGGCGCTGCTCGAGGTGCATCAGGGACGACCGGTGCCGACGACGCTGCGGGCGATCCTCCTGGGTGGCGGCCCGACCCCGGCGCCGCTCGTTCGCGAGGCGGTCGGGCGAGGCTTTCCGGTCGTGCCGACATACGGGCTGAGCGAGACGGCCTCCGGGGTGACGGCGCTGCCGGCCGGAGAGGCGGCCCTCCGTCCGGGATCCGCCGGGCGGCCGCTGAGAGGGGTGGACCTCGCGATCCGGGTGCCCGACCGGGGCGCCCGCCGCCCGGATCGGCCGGACGGGCACGCCGGTCCGGGTGACGGTGCGACGGCTTCGGACCCGCCGGGTGAGGATGGCGGGCCGGGTCGAGTCGGACAGATCGGCGAGATCCTCGTTCGCGGCCCGATGGTGTTTGCGGGCTACGACGGGCGTCCGGCCGAGACGGCCGCCGCGCTCGCCGGCGGCTGGCTCCGGACCGGCGATCTCGGCTCGATCGACGAGGCCGGCCGTCTGACCGTCGTGGACCGCCGGGACGACCTGCTGATCTCGGGCGGCGAGAACGTCTACCCGGCCGAGGTCGAGGCGGTCCTGCGCACCCACCCCGCGGTCGAGGACGCCGCGGTCGTCGGGCGCCCGGACCTGCGCTGGGGTTCGGTGCCGGTCGCCGCGGTCGTTGCCCGGCCCGGCGCCTCGCTCGACCCGGTCGAGCTGGCCGGGTTCTGCCGGGCCCGGCTGGCCGCGTACAAGGTCCCGGTCGCGTTCCGGCTCGTCGCCGCCCTCCCTCGATCGGCCGGCGGCAAGTTGCTCCGGCGCGAGGTCCGGACGATGCTCGGGGAGGATGCCCATGGCTGACCGGCAATCGTTCGACCCAGAGGCCCGCGCCGAGCCCGCTGAGGCTGGCGAGCCCGCGGAGGCCCGCGCCGAGCCCGCGGAGGCCGGTTGGCGGCGGCTCGAGCGGCCGGGCGCCGTGATCGCCTACCGGCGGCTGGGCAGGGGTCGGCCACTCGTTCTCCTCCACGCGACGCTCTCCTCGTCGGACCAGCTCCGTCCGCTGATCGAGCTGCTGGCGCGCTCGTTCACCGTCCTGGCGATCGACCGGCGTGCCAGCGGCCGGAGCCGGCTGCCCGCCGCGGCCGTGCCCGCCCCGATCGACGTCGCGGTCCACGTCGAGGACGTCGCGGCCGTGATCGCCGTCGAGGGGGTCGGACCGGCGCTCGTCGTCGGGCACAGCTACGGCGCCTGCGTCGCCCTCGAGCTGGCCGCCCGCCGGCCCGGGCTGGTGACCGGCGTCTGGGCGTACGAGCCCCCGTTTGGCCCGGTCGGCGGGCCGCGCCTGCAGGCGGTGCTGGCCGAGCTCGGGCGCCGGACGGCCGAGGCCCAGGCGCGCGGCGGGCCAGCCGCGGCGGCCGAGACGTTCCTGGAGCTCGTCATCGGGCGCGAGGCGTTCGTCCGGCTCTCGCCCGCCGCCCTGGCCCGAGCCCGCGCGGCGGGGGCGGCGGCCGTTGCCGATGGTGCCCTGCTCGGCCTCGATGCCGGCGGGCTGGGCCGGATCGCCTGCCCGGTCACGCTCGCCGTCGGATCGGCCGGTCATCCCCTGTACGTCGAGCTGGCCGAGGGGCTGCGGGCCCGTTTGCCGTCGGCCACGACGGCCCTGATCACCCTGGCCGGAGTGGGGCACGGGGCGCCGATCACCCATCCGGCCCTCGTCGCGGCGGCGATCGAGGCCTTCGCACCGGGTTCGGAGATTGGCCAGCGGGCTGCTGCGCCGGTCGTCGACCCGGACCGCGAGTAGGGCGGGGGCCCGCTGGCCGGGCCGCCAGGGCCCACCCGGACCCATTCGGTCCGCTGGACTGAAAGGATGTCCGCAGAATCGCCTCCCCGGATCGTTACGCGGACGGCGTCTCGGCTTGGGACGGATCAGGTCCTGGCAGGGTTCCGGTTCTGGGCGCTACCGGTCTCAGGATGAGGGTCTGCGCCCGACTTGGTCGTGTCCGCGCCAGAGCTCCCCCGGCCTGCGACCTGGCGACCGTCGTGCCGCCGACCGGCTCCACGGAGCAATCCCGGCGTGCGGTTATCCGGCCAACCGGGCGGATCGAGCGCTCGGGCCAATCGGGTGCCCCCGGCCGGGCGCCCCCTCCCCGCCAACCGGGCCAATCGGGTGCCCCCGGCCCGCTCCCCGGCGTGCTCCAGCGGGCCCGGCCTCCCCCCACCTTCCAGAACATGTCACGATAGACCGGTGAGCAAGCGCGCCGCGTTCGGTCCGAAGATGAGGCTGGGCAGATGCCGAGGGTGAACGGACGGACCCTGGCCGACGTCGGAGACTGGCTGGCCACCCACGGGCCGGTCGTCATCCTGATCATCGTCGGGGCGTACCTCGTCCTCAGGCTGGGGCGGGTGCTGATCCACCGGCTCGTCGAGCGGACGCTCAGCCGGCAGGCGACCGACAACACCACCCAGGAGCTGTCGGCGGTCGAACTGAAGAAGCGGGTCGATACCCTCGAGGCACTCGGTGCCCGTGTGCTCCGGCTGGTCGTGGTCGTGGCGGCCACCTTCCTCGTCTTCGACACGCTCGACCTGCTGCCGGCGCTGGCCGGGCTCGGTCTGCTCGGCGCGGCGCTCGCCTTCGCCTTCCAGGACGTCATCCGCGATCTGGTCAACGGGGCGCTGATCGTGATCGAGAACTGGTACTCGATCGGCGACGTCGTGCAGGTCGGTGGCGTCTCCGGCTCGGTCGAGGACATCGGTCTCCGGCGCACGACGCTGCGTGACCTCGACGGGGTCGTCCACATCGTCCCCAACGGCGAGATCCGGGTCGCCTCGAACCTGACTCGGGTCTGGGCCCGGATCAACCTCGACGTCACGGTCGCCCACGGCACCGACATCGACCGGGCGAGCGCGGTCGTCGACGCGGTCGGGCGGGAGATGGCCAGCCAGCCGACCTGGAAGCGGCGGCTCCTCGAACCGCCCCGGGTCGAGCGGGTCGAGGCGATCGGGGAGTACGGGATCACCCTCAAGATCCTCGGCACGGTCCGGGCATCGGACCGCTGGGCGGCCAGCGGCGAGCTGCGCAAGCGGCTGCTCGTCGCCTTCCGTGAGCACGGAATCGAAATCCCGCGACCGCAGCGGGTCGTCCTCGTTCGAGACCCGGGTGGGTCCGAGTCGGCCGCCGACGGCCCGCTCGGCGAGAGCGGCGGACCGACCGGGGACGACGCCGCCGGCGAGTAGGCCGCGTAGAATGGCCCGCGAGTCAGTGCCAGGCAGAGGAGGTCAGGTGAGCGTGGATCCCGTCCAGTCCCGTCCCGAGATCGAGAACCTCATGCTCGAGAGCCGGACGTTCCCGCCCGACCCGGCCTTCACCGCGCAGGCGAACGCAACCGCCGACCTGTACGAGGAGGCCGAGCGCGACTATGTCGCCTTCTGGGAGAAGCTTGGCCGCGAGCGGATCACCTGGTACACCCCGTTCCGGACGACGCTCGAGTGGAACCTGCCGTTCGCGAAGTGGTTCGTCGGGGGCGAGCTGAACGTCACCTACAACTGCGTCGACCGCCACGTCGAGCGTGGCCTGGGCGACAAGGTCGCCTACCACTGGATCGGCGAGCCCGGCGACACCCGGACGATCACCTACGCGGACCTCCAGCGCGAGGTGAGCAAGGCGGCCAATGCGCTCAAGGAGCTCGGTGTACGCAAGGGCGACGTCGTTGCGATCTACCTGCCGATGATCCCCGAGCTGCCGATCGCCATGCTTGCCTGCGCCCGGCTCGGGGCGGCCCACACGGTCGTCTTCGGCGGGTTCAGCGCCGAGGCCCTGGCGGGCCGGATCAACGATGCCCGGGCCAGGGTCCTGATCACGGCCGACGGCGGTTGGCGGCGGGGGAAGAAGGTCGGGCTCAAGCACCACGCCGACGAGGCGCTCACCGATACGCCCTCGATCGAGCACGTCCTCGTCGTGAACCGGCTCCGCGACGGCTGCCACATGGTCGAGGGTCGCGACCACTGGTGGGGTGAGACGGTCAACCGCCAGTCCGAGCACTGCCCGCCGGTGCCGGTCGAGTCCGAGCAGCTGCTCTACCTGCTCTACACCTCGGGCACGACCGCCAAGCCCAAGGGGATCGTCCATACCAGCGCGGGCTACCTGCTCGGTACGAGCTACACCCACGAGATGATCTTCGACGTCAAGCCCAACGACGTCTACTGGTGCGCGGCCGACATCGGCTGGGTGACCGGGCACAGCTACATCGTCTACGGCCCGCTGGCGAACGCGACGACCGGGGTGATGTACGAGGGTGCCCCCGACACCCCCGACTGGGACCGCTGGTGGCAGATCGTCGAGGACTACCGAGTCTCGATCCTGTACTGCGCCCCGACCGCGATCCGGGCGTTCATGAAGCAGGGCGAGTCGTACCCGGCGAAGCACGATCTCTCCTCGCTGCGGGTCCTGGGCACGGTCGGTGAACCGATCAACCCCGAGGCCTGGCTCTGGTACCACACGTACATCGGCGGCGGGAAGGCGCCGATCGTCGACACCTGGTGGCAGACCGAGACCGGGATGATCCTGATCACCCCCCTGCCGGGCGTGACGACGACGAAGCCGGGCAGCGCCACGTTCCCGTTCCCCGGCATCGCGGCCGACGTGGTCGACGCGGAGGGCCGGTCCGTGCCGCGGGGCGGGGGCGGATACCTCGTCCTGACCCGCCCCTGGCCGGCGATGCTGCGCGGCATCCACGGCGATCCGGAGCGCTACCGCCAGACCTACTGGAGCCGGTTCCCGGGGATGTACTTCGCCGGCGACGGGGCGAAGCGCGATGAGGACGGCTACCTCTGGTTGCTCGGCCGGGTCGATGACGTGATGAACGTGGCCGGCCACCGGATCAGCACGATCGAAGTCGAATCGGCGCTCGTCGACCACCGCTCGGTGGCCGAGGCGGCGGTCGTGGGCAAGAGCGACGAGGTGACCGGCCAGGCGATCTTCGCCTTCGTCATTCTCAAGGCCGGCCAGGAGCCGTCGGACGCGCTCGCCCTCCAGCTGCGCGAGCATGTCGCCTACGTCATCGGCCCGATCGCCCGCCCGAAGTACCTGATGTTCGTCCCGGACCTGCCCAAGACGCGCTCGGGCAAGATCATGCGCCGCCTGCTGCGCGACATCGCCGAGGGCCGGACGTTGGGTGACACGACGACGCTCGCCGACGCCGCCGTCGTCGACGTCATCCGCGAGCACTCCGGCGCGGCCGAGGAGGAGTGACGGGGTGCCGTTCGGCTTCGGGCGCGGACGTAAGGACGAGCCGCGGCCAGCCGCGGCCTCGCCCGGAGCCACCGCCGGCCGTCGCGGGCCGGTCGCGTTTGATGGCCTGACCGAGGAATGGCGCCTGGTCGGGTTCATGGAGATCGAGGGACGGCTCTCGGATGCCCTGAACCGGCGCCAGCCGATCCACATCCACGACGTCCGTTGGGCACCGATCGACGGCTCGGAGCCGTTCACCCCGGCGCCCGGCCTGGGACTCGTCGATCCCTATGACCTGATCATCGTCCTCGCCGGCGAGGACACGCTGCCGCTCCTGACCGAGGAGGAGAAGGCCGCCCACCGGGTTCACAAGGTGCCCTATGACGTCGCGCTCGAGGTGCCGCCCTTCCGGGTGATCGGGACCGTCTACCTCCACCCCGGTTCCGACCCGGGGCGGCTGCTCGAGCGAGGAACCGACATGTTCGTGCCGGTGAACGATGCGGTCGCCCTGCTCGGCGAGCGCCAGGTGAACGATCCCGCGATCGGCACGATCCTCGTCAACCGGTTCTACCTGCGCGGCGTCGAGCAGGTCGACAAGCGGACCCGGACGCGGGCCGAGCCACTGCCCGGCCGGCCGCTCGGTGGCGTCAGCTGGCGCGACACCGGGCGTTAGCAGCTCCGTTCCGGGAGGGGCCGGTCTCCGGGCCGGTGCCCGCGCGGGGCGGCTGGGCTGAGGTCAGACTCCGGCCGGAACCTCGCGTCGGCCGAACAGACCGCGCACGACCGGTCGCGACTGGGTCGCGCTGTTCCGCGCCGCGGGCAGGAGCCGGTCCGCGAGGCGGTCGAAATCCTCGGTCACCTTCTCGCGTGGGAAGCGCTCGATCACCGTCCGGCCCTCGTTCGCCGCTCGGACGAAGAGCATCCCCGCCGAACGGATCTGGGCCAGGGCGGGGATGCCCACCGTGCGCTCGATGTCGGCCACCGAGACGCCGCTGTTGGCCCGGTTGACGATCATCGAGATCCGGTCCTGGATGCCGAGCTCGGCTGCCACGTCGCGGAACTGGACGGCCGCCCGGAGGGCCGGCAGATCCGGGGTGAGCGGGACGAGGATCCGGTCGGCGTGCTCGAACAGGGCCAGGTTGAGCGGGCCGTACGAGGGGTGGGTATCGATGATGATGAAGTCGAAACTGCGCCGGACGGCGCCGATCGCTTCGGTCACCCGCTGCCCGGTGAGGACCTCGGTGTGGAGGGGCGTGCTGGTCAGGGTGACGACCCGCATCCCGCTCGAGTGGGCGGAGGCGATCTCGAGCAACCCCTCCCGAACGCCGTCGTCCGCCTCGTCGCGCCAGCTGTCGACGACCGAGCGGACCTGGTCGAGCCCGAGCGAGGAGGCGACGTGGCCGGTCACCGTGTCGGCGTCGATCAGGAGCACGCGCTGGCCGCGGCGGACCTGGAGCGCCGCGCCGAGATTGACCGAGACGGTCGTCTTGCCCACCCCGCCCTTCGGATTGAAGACGACGACCGTCGTCGCCCGGCGGGCCCAGTCGGCGGCCTCGACCGGCCCGCCCTGGATGATCGGTCCGTTGCCATCGTCCACGGTCTGGGCGCGGATCAGCATCGCCTCGACCCGCCAGCGGAGCGACTCGGCCGAGTAGGGCCGGGTGACGTATTCGTCGTGTAGCGAGGCCGAGCCCGGTGCGCTGACGAGCCGGTCGAGGGCGCGCGCCGAGACGACCACCAGGGCCGGGATGTCGCGCCCGCCCTCGTGGAGGATCTCGCGCATCTCGCGCGA
>JAKAHU010000190.1:0-5627 GCA_021825385.1 Chloroflexota bacterium
CTCCTCGCCCTCGATCACGATCGGACGCGGACCAGGCGGGCGACCGCCCGGCGAGCGACGACCGGCTCCGCCGGGGGCACCCCAGCCCCCGAGCGGGCCGCCCGCCTCGCCCGGCCCCCCCGGGCCCGGGCCCGTCCAGCCACCGCCGGCGTTCCGGCTCGCCTCGCCGAGTCGGTCGAACAGGCCGTGGAGCGGGCCACGGAGGCCCGACTCGGGTGGCGGCAGCAGCCGGCCGGCCAGCCAGAGGTTGCCGAACAGAGCGATCAGGGCGATCGCCAAGCCGCCTGCGAAGAGCGCGCCCTGCGTCTGGAGCCTGGTCCAGAAGACACCCTCGAAACCAACGCTCGTGTACCAGATGACGTCGGTCCAGAGATCGAGCCCGAAACTGGCCAGAGCCACGATCGCGATGATGAGGATGATCGCCAGGCTGAGGCCGAAGCGCCGGCCGGCCTCGGCTGCCCGGCCGCCAAGACCGGCTCCATCAGCGGGCCCGCCTGGTCCGCGGCGGCCGCCCCCGGGTCGGCCGGTCGCCCGCCTTCGTTCGGACTCCCTCGGGCGTTCCGGCTCCGGCGCTTCCTCGGCATCCTGGCCGGCCCGGGGGCCCTCGCCGGCGTCGCCGCCCGGGGCATCCTCGGCCTCACCGGCGCCACGAGCGGCCTCCGGGCGCGGGCGTCCTCCGGCCTCCGCCTCGGCGCGGCGCCGCAGTTCCTCCATGAACTCGTCGAAGAGGTCCTTCATCTGCTGGGCGGAGTCTACCCTGCGCCGTCCATGCCAGCGCCGGACCGCGGCGGCCCCGGAGAGCGAGGTCGGGGGCCGTCAGCGACGATGGAGTCGCTCGACCGAGCGGCGGAATGCGGCGAGGACCGCCCCGCCAATCGCGGCCGGGTCCATCGTCGCGGCGCGCATCGGCTCCCATCTGAACGCGGCGAGGACGACCAGCGGCGCCTCCCAGGGCAGTCGTTCGTCGGGCGAGGGGACGGCCAGGCGGAGCCGGAGCATCTGGCGCCCGTCCTCCTCCAGGATCATCCCCGAGAGCGCGCCGGCCACGAGCGGGCCGAGCCGGACGAGCGGTGGATCGGCCGGCGGGCCGGCATCGGGCGCAACCTGGCGGAACGTGACCAGGCCGGCCTCGTCGGCAACCCACAACAGGGCCACCCACCAGTCCTCGGCGAGCGTCGTTGGCTCGCCGAGACCGGCCCGGAGGCGGCGGTCGCCGATCCGGACCTCCTGCTCGGGGACGTAGGAGGGTCCGGGCGGAGGAAGACGGTCGGTCAATCCTCGACTCGGGGGGCGTCGGCGGGAGCCTCGCTCACGATCCCCGCGTCGGCGGGCAGCCCGCGCACCGCGTCGAGAGCCGGCTCGGCGGCGGCGGCGTCGTCACCCGCGCGCACCTCGAGCGCCTCCTGGGCGGCGAGCGCGCTCGCCTCGGCGGCCGCGTTCCTCAGCTGGGCCTCCAGCTCGAGCCGGCGGATCTCGCGGCGAACCTCGTCCGGCGGCGGGGCGAGCGAGTCGCGAGGAACCGGGGCGGCGGCCTCCTCGGCCGGCTCGCCACTCAACCACTGGAGCAGGCGGCTCCGCTGGTGCGGTCGGACGGGACGCACGGACGGCGGCGCGACCGTCGTCAGGCCCGGGATCTGTGGCTCGGTCTGGCTCGTGAGGGTCGCCCCGCACGAGGGGCAGGCGGCGACGCCAGGCGGGTCCAGCACGCCCGAGCACCAGGGGCAGCGCGGAGCCAGCGAACCGACCTCCGCCGTCGCGTCGTCCATGTGCGCACTGTAGCGCGCGGGCGAGGGGCGCGAACCACTCGAAGGTCCCATCGGGTTGGGTGACCCCGGCTGGGCGTGCCGTCGGTCAGGCGCGTCGGCCGCCGGCTCGGCGGTCGCTCAACCCCCGACGCTCACTCCCACTCGATCGTCGCCGGCGGCTTGGAGCTGATGTCGTAGACGACCCGGTTGACACCCGGTACCTCGTTCACGATCCGCGACGAGATCCGGCCCAGGACGTCGTAGGGCAGCTTCGCCCAGTCGGCGGTCATCCCGTCCTCGGACGTGACCGCGCGGACCGCGACGACGTTCGCATACGTCCGTCCGTCGCCCATGACCCCGACACTCCGGACCGGGGTGAGGATCGCGAACGATTGCCAGAGGCTGCGGTAGAGCCCGGCCGCCTTGATCTCATCGATCACGATCCAGTCTGCCTCGCGGAGCGTGTCCAGCCGTTCGGCGGTCACCTCGCCGATGATCCGGATCGCCAGACCCGGCCCGGGGAACGGCTGGCGCAGGACCATCGCCTCGGGCAGGCCGAGCTCGAGGCCAACCGTCCGGACCTCGTCCTTGAACAGGTAGCGGAGCGGTTCGATCAACCTGAACCGCAGGTCGGCGGGCAAACCGCCCACGTTGTGGTGGGTCTTGATCTTCTGGGCCGCCTTCGTCTCCGCGGTGGCCGACTCGATGACGTCGGGATAGAGCGTGCCCTGGGTGAGGAAGTCGATCCGCCCCGAGGCCGAGATCTTCGCTGCCTCCTCCTCGAAGACCCGGATGAACTCGTCGCCGATGATCTTGCGCTTCTGCTCGGGATCGGCGACACCGGCCAGCCGGGCCAGAAAGCGCTCGCGCGCGTCGACCATCACCAGGCGCATGCCGAGGTTCTGCTCGAACGTGGCGCGCAGGAGCTCCGACTCGCGCTTGCGCATCAGGCCATGGTCGACGTAGATGCAGGTCAGGCGATCGCCGACGGCCCGGTGGACGAGGGCGGCGGCGACCGCCGAATCGACACCGCCGGAGAGGGCGCAGATGACCAGCCCGTCCGAGCCGGTGGCGCGGGCGTGGGCGTCCACCCGGGAGCGGATCTCGGCCACGGTCGAGTCG
Organism: Chloroflexota bacterium; assembly: GCA_021825385.1. Taxonomy (GTDB): domain Bacteria; phylum Chloroflexota; class Limnocylindria; order Limnocylindrales; family CSP1-4; genus JAKAHU01. The sequence goes on from JAKAHU010000190.1 coordinate 2,868, forward strand.
ATGAAGTTCGCCGCCGTCCAGGTCGGCCGGGCACCGGCGATCTCGACGACGAAGTTGCGCAGGATCTCCCGGCCCCGCGGGGTGTGGACGACCTCTGGATGGAACTGGATCCCGAACATTCGGCGGACCGGGTCGGCCAGCCCGGCGAAGGGGGTCGAATCGGTCTGGGCGGTGGCCGCGAAGCCTTCCGGCGGACGGACGATCGAGTCGCCGTGGCTCATCCAGACCGGCTGGTCGCGGTCGATCCCGCGGAAGAGGCCATCCTCGTTGGTGATCGTCACGGTCGCCGGGCCGTATTCGCGGCGGGTGGCCGGGATCACCTCGCCCCCGAGCTCGTGGGCCATCAGCTGGAGTCCGTAGCAGATGCCCAGGACGGGGACCCGGCCGGACCAGATCGCCGGGTCCGGGCGCGGCGCGCCCTCGTCGTAGACGCTCGACGGACCGCCGGAAAGGATGATCGCCTTCGGCCGGCGGCGCTCGATCTCCGCCCACGGCGTGTCGTGCGGCAGGAGCTCGGAGTAGACGTGGAGCTCGCGGACGCGGCGGGCGATCAGCTGGGCGTACTGGCTGCCGAAGTCGAGGACGATCACCGTGTCCGGCTCCGAGGCCGATGGTTCGCCGCGCGGCACGCCGCCGCCCGGACGGTCCTCCGGCGAACGCTCCGGGGCGGGCGCCTTGAGCGCGGCCTCGAGGTACGCCTCGACCTCCGCATCATCGGGGGCGAGGACCCGATGGCCGGCGTTCGCGATCTCGCCGTGGACGGTCTTGCCGCGCTCCTGCCTCGGCGGCCGCTCATGGTCCGGCGGGGCACCCTCGGTCGGTGCTCGTCCGCCGGCCGCCGGGACGCCGTCAAGCGGTCGTCGGTTCGTCGTCTCCCGGTCGCTCAATCACCGCCCTCCTGCGCTGCCCGTGGCCGCTCTGCCGTGCCGCGCTGCCGTTCGGGCAAGTGTAACGGTGCGGCGGCCCGAACCGGAGCGATCGTGCCGGGTTGGGTCCGCCGGCCGTTCCGGTCGGAATCCTCTCCTGGTGAGGGTGAGTGATGAGCAAGAGCCCTGCGATCGCGTCCTGCGATCGTCGCAAGCGTCGGCATCTGGCGGGCGGCCAGGCCGCGACGGCGCGGTGCCCGCGGACGAGAGGCGTCGAGTCAGTCCTGGTTGCGCATCGCCTCGGCGGCCATCTCGAAGTAGGCCTGGAGGCGCGCCGCGATCGCCGGAGGCGGATCGACGTGGGCGATCGCCTCGCGCATGTGGACGAGCCAGCGATCCCGCTCCGTCGGGCCGATGACGAACGGGAAGTGACGGGCCCGGAGGCGCGGGTGACCACGCTCGTCGGAGTAGGTCGTCGCGCCGCCCCAGTACTGGGCGAGGAAGAGGGTGAGGCGGCGGCGGGCCCCGGCCAGATCATCCGGCTCCGGGTAGAGACGCAGGAGGACCGGGTCGGCTGCGACACCCTCGTAAAAGCGATCGACGAGCCGTTCGAAGAACGGCATCCCGCCCACGGCGTCGTAGAGCGTCGGCCCAGGCTCGCCTGGAACCGGCTCGGGGCGGCCTCCGTGGGCCTCACTCGTCATCCCCGTCAGTGTACGCGGGCCGTCGCCCGCAGAACGGCTCGGACAGCACCAACACGGTGCGCCTCGGCGAGGGCGTCGATTCGTGGCCCCGTCGCAGACCTCGCCGCGGCCGCCGCTGTGACCGCTCGAACGCCAGTCCGGCCTCGCGCCTGATCAGCGCCCTCGCTGCCAGGACTTGCCCTCGGTCACCACGGCCGGCGCGTAGACGATCTCGGCCTGCTGCATCTCGCGGATCGTCCGCGCCCCGAGGGCGGCCATCGACTGGCGGAGCGCACCCACCAGGTTTTCCGAGCCGTCGGTCACCCGGGCCGGCCCGAGGAGGATCCGCTCGAGGGGCCCGACCGTCCCGACCCTGATCCGGGTCCCGCGCGGGAGCGTCGGCGAGGGGGCGGCCATCCCCCAGTTCGTGCCCCGGCCGGGCGCCTCCTCGGCCCGGGCGAGCGGCGAGCCGAGCATGACCGCGTCGGCTCCCGCGGCGATCGCCTTGGCGATCTCGCCACCCCGGCGCATCCCGCCATCGGCAACGACCGGGACGTAGCGTCCGGTTTCGGCGAGGTAGGCGTCACGGGCGGCCGCGACGTCGCTGACCGCGGTCACCTGCGGGACGCCGATCCCGAGCACCTCGCGGGTCGTGCACGCGGCACCCGGCCCGACGCCGACGAAGATCGCCGCGGCGCCCTGCTCCATCAGCGCAAACGCCGCTTCGGCATTCGTCGTGTTGCCGACCGCGACCGGGATCGGCATGAACCGGGTGAAGTCCGCCAGTTCGAGCGGGTCGTAGCCGGTGGCCAGGTGGCGGGCGCTGCTCACCTGGCTCTGGACGAGGAAGAGGTCGGCACCGTGCTCGGCGCAGAACGGCCCGAAGCGACGCGCCGCGGCCGGCGTGGCCGCGACCGCGGCGGGCGAGCCGGCGGCGTGGATCTGCTCGATCCGGCGGGCGATCAGCTCCTCGCGGATCGGGGCGGCGTAGGCCTCGGCGAGCAGCTCCTGGACCGCGTCGTCGGGGGCGGAGGCGATCCGGGCCAGGACGGCGTCGGGATCGTCGTAACGCGCCTGGACGCCCTCGAGGTTGAGGACCGCGAGGCCACCGAGCCGGGCCAGGGCCCCGGCGAAGTGGGCATCGACGACCGCGTCCATTGCCGCGGCGAGGATCGGGATCGCGAGCGGGATGCCGGCGAACGTCAGATCGG
>JAKAHU010000190.1:5637-7062 GCA_021825385.1 Chloroflexota bacterium
CGAACGTCTGGGCAAGATTGACATCGCTCGGCTCGACGGTGTTCACGCCGGGGGCGAGCGAGACGTCCTCGAACCCGTAGGTCGGACGGAGATGGTCGACCTTCGAGCGAAAGACCCGGCGGCGGGCGGCACCGGGTTGGGCGCCGGACTGGATGACCGGGACGTCGGACTCGTGGAGCAACTCGGCCTCTCCTCTTGCGCACCGGGGGTCGGCAGGTTGCGGCTGAGTCTACCATCGGCGAGCACCCGGGCGAGCCGGGACCCGTCACCGGGCCAGCCGGATCGATCAACCGGGATCGTCCTGGCCCTCGCCCCGGTGGAGACGGACTGGGTTGCGCGGCCCCGACCGGTGGCATTCTTTACTCATGAATCCCAAAGTAAAGCGTGGTCGACGGCGCGGCTACACCCGGGTCAGTGCCAAGCACCAGGTGACGATTCCCCTCGAGGCGCTCACGAAGGCAGGGCTCCAGGTCGGCGATCGCCTGAAGGTCGAGGCGCGCGGGCGCGGCGAGCTCGTCCTCGTCCGCGAAGGTGATCCGCTCGAGCGGTTCGCCGGAGCCCTCACCGGCGTCTATCCCCACGGCAATCTCGAGGAGCTCCGCCGCGAATGGGCGTGATCGTGCTCGACGCGGGGGTCGTCATCGCCGTGCTCGATGCGAACGACCTTCACCACCAGACCGCCCGGGAGGCCCTGTCCGCGGCGCTGCTCGATCCCGCCGAGCTGGTTCTCCCGGCGTCGGCCTACGCCGAGGTGCTCGTGGCTCCGAGTCGCGCCGGCGGCACGGCCGTCGCGACCGTTGATGCCTTCGTCGACGGCCTGCCGCACGGATCGAGCCTACGTCCCGGGCGATCGCCGCATCGGCCGCGGCGCTTCGCGCCCGGCACGGGAGTGCCCTGCGACTGCCGGACGCGCTCATCATCGCCACCGCCGAGGTCCTCCGGGCCGAGCGGGTGCTCACGACCAATGCGCGCTGGCCGCGCCGGGACATTCGGATCGAAGTGCTCGGCACCGCCTGAGGGCGGCGCCATCAGCGGGCCTTCCGCTCCCCGGCCAGGGTCATCTCGAACCAGGGTGCCAGCTCCGTGTCGAGGAGCTGCTCACGGATTCGGCGAATCGACTCGGCGTACGAGGGCCAGATCGCGAGCCGGAGCGCCTCGTCGGGCGTCACCCAGCGGTGGGCATCGTGTTCGTGCGATAGGACCGGCTCGGCGTCCGGCAAGACGCGGACGGCGAAGATCGCGCTGACGACGACGGCGTCCGAACCCTCGTCGTAAAAGGGGGCGACCTGGTCGAGATCATAGAACGCCTCGATCGCGCCGGCGCCGAACCCGGTCTCCTCGGCGACCTCGCGCAGGGCCGCGGCCGGGACGCGCTCGCCGGGCTCGATCCCGCCGGTCACGCACTGCCAGAGGCCGCGGAAGATC
>JAKAHU010000191.1 GCA_021825385.1 Chloroflexota bacterium
CGATCTGACCCCGACGACGAACATCGCCAGCAGGCTCAGCCCGATGCTGGCCACGAAGACCGCCGTCCCACCGCCGAAGACAAACGGCGCGACGGGGACGAGGGCCCCGGCTCCGAAGGCAAGAAACGAGCCGAGCGCCGCCCGCCAGGGATTGCCGAGCTCGCTTGGATCGAGACCCAGCTCCTCGCGCACGAGCGTGTCGAGCGCCGCCTCCGGGTCGGCGAAGAGCCGGTGGGCGATCGCCTTCGCCTCGTCCGCGGCGAAGCCCTTGGCGCGGTAGATCGCGGCCAGCTCGGCCTCCTCCTCCTCCGGCATCGCCCGCAGCTCCTCGCGTTCGAGCACGATCTGGCGCTCGAACAGCTCACGCTGGCTCTGCATCGAGATGTACTCGCCGGCGGCCATGCTGAACGCGCCGGCGAGCAGGCCGGCGATCCCGGCCAGGAGGATGAACCTCGGATCGCCGGCGGCCGCGCCGGCCACACCCATGACCAGCGAAGTGTTCGAGACGAGCCCATCCGAGACGCCGAAGATGACCGCCCGCAGCGTCCCCGACTGGCCGGCCCGGTGCCAGCGCTCGGGCTGGCCGAGCTCGGGCGATTCGATGCTCGGGTGGGCGGCCCGGAGGTCGGCCGTGCCCGCGGGAGCCAGTCCGGCCAGCGGCAGGCGGGCGCCGCTCGGGGCCGCGGCGGACCCGGCCAGCTGCCTCCAGATCTCGGCGTGCTGGCGCTCGTCGGCCGCGATCGCCTCGACCTCCGGCGAGGCCTGCTCCTGGTAGATCGCCTCCTCGTCGCCCTCGAGCGCCTGGACCAGGTCGGAGACCGCGCGGGTCCCGAACAGCCGGGCCAGGAAGATGATCAGGCGCACCCGGAGGCGGGGCGGGCTCTGGGGCGGGACCTCGACCCCCTGCTCGCGGAGCTTGCTCGCCCAGATCTCGGCGTGACGGCGCTCGTTGCCCGCGATCGTGCGAAACGCGTTCGCCCGGCGCTCGTCCTTCTCGATCGAAGCCAGGGCGTCATAGAGAACGATCGCGTCTCGTTCGAGCTTCAGGTTATCGAGGCTGCGGGCCGTGTCCGCTCCGGTCATCGTGTCTCCGTGGTGCGCGCGCGGGGGTGTTGGGCTGACACTGTCATCGTAGCGCCCTGGCACCGCGGTGCCAGGGCGACCGGTCCGTGAACCGGACGGCCGCGGGCCGCCCGGACCCGGCTGCGGGCCGGCAACGCGCCCGAATCGCCGCCCCCGGGTCGCCCGGGCGCACTAGACTCTGGCCATCATGACCTCGTCCGACGGGACCCCGTACCCCGAGCTGCGCTACCTCACCGCCGGCGACGTGGCGGCGGCGATGCCGCCGCTCGAGGAACGCCTCCGGTTGGCCGAGCTGACGATGACCGCCCTCGTGGCCGATGCCGAGCTGCCGGCCAAGATCGGGGTCCATCCGCGCCCGCCCGAGTCGTTCGGCCACGCGATGCCCGCCTTCCTGCGCGGACCGGACCCCGATGGCGCCGCCGACGGGCTGGGGATGAAGTGGGTGACCGGCTTTCCCTCGAACGGGGCGCTCGGCCTGCCGGCGATTCACGCCCTCGTCTTGCTCAATGACCCGCGGACCGGGATCCCGATCGCGATCCTCGACGGGGCGCCGATCACGGCCCAGCGGACCGCCGCCGTCAGCGGGGTCGCGATCCGCCACTTCGCGCCGCGGATCGGCGGCCGCCCCCCGCGCGTGGCGCTGATCGGGGCCGGGGTCCAGGGCCGTAGCCACCTACCGGTGATCGGCCACCTGCTCGCCGGCTGCGAGCTGGCGCTCTTCGATCGCGACCCGGCCCGGGCCGAAGCGCTCGCCGGCGAGGCGCGTCGGACGGCCGGGATCGGGACGGTCCGGGTGGCGCCGGACGCCCGCGCGGCGACGCTCACCGCCGACGTCGTCGTCACGGCCGCCTCGTTCGGACCGGTCCGCCAGGTGATGACGAACGACTGGCTCGCCCCGCAGGCGCTCGTCGTGCCGATCGACTACGCCACGTACGCCGCCGCCGAGGTCGCTCGCGAGGCCGCCCTCTTCCTGGTCGACGAGCGCGGTCAGTTCGTGGCCAACCGTGAGGCGGGCCTGTTCGAGGGCTACCCCGACCCGGCCATGACGATCGGTGAGGCGATCACGGCCGGGACGCCGCGACCGGCGGGCCGGGTCGTGGTCACCCATCTCGGGGTCGGCCTGGCCGACGTCATCTTCGCCCGGGCGATTCTCGAGGCGGCCGCCGCGGCCGGTCTCGGGCTCGTCCTGCCGCGCTGAGGTCGCGCGCACCGGGCGGCCAGCCGTGCCGAGAACACGGGGAGGGATCGTGGTGCGGATCATTCGTCGTCTCGTCGCCCTGCTGGCGATCGTCGTCGTCATCGCCCTCGTGGCGGCCGTCGGTGTGTCGGCGGTGATCACCGGGCGGGCCCTGCCCCGGACGAGCGGCACGATCCGGATCGAGGGCCTCCATGCCCCGGTCAGCGTCATCCGCGACCAGGCCGGGATCGCCCAGATCTACGCCGCTGATCCCCATGACCTGTTCCTCGCCCAGGGCTACGTCCACGCCCAGGATCGCCTGTGGCAGATGGAGTTCTGGCGCCACATCTCCTCGGGCCGCCTGGCCGAGCTGTTCGGCCCGAGCGAGCTGGCGACCGACCGCTTCATCCGGACGCTCGGCTGGCGGGCGGCGGCCGAGCGCGATCTGGGCGCCCTGTCGGGCGAAACCCGGGACGCGCTCCAGGCCTACGCCGACGGCGTGAACGCATACCTGGCCGACCATCGCGGCAGCCTCGGCCTGCCGTTCGTGGTGGCCGGCCTGAAGAACGGCAGCGGCGGTCTGGGCGGCTACCAGCCCGAGCCCTGGACGGTGCTCGACTCGATCGCCTGGCAGAAGGTCCAGGCGTTCAACCTCGGCGGCAACTACGCCCAGGAGATCTTCCGCCTGTTCGCCGACGCGAAGCTCGGCGATCCGGCCCTGACCGACCAGCTGAACCCGCCCTACGCCGCCGACATGCCGGTCATCGTGCCCTCGACCGGGGCGCCGACAGCGGCCGCGGACACGACCGGCGAGAGGGCGGCCGTGGCCGGGACGACCGGGGCCGATCTCGCCGCCTGGCGCGAGCTGGTCGGGCTCGGCCAGCACGCCCTCGCCCTGGCCGGCCTCGACCGGGCGACCGGCCTCGTCGGCAGCCACGGGATCGGCTCGAACGACTGGGTCGTCGCGCCCTCCAAGAGCGCGACCGGCCGCGCCCTGCTGGCCAACGACCCGCACCTCGGGATCAGCATGCCTTCGGTCTGGTACATGAACGGGCTCCACTGCCGGGACGTCTCGCCCGCCTGCCCGTACGACGTCAGCGGCGTCTCCTTCCCCGGCAGTCCGCTGGTCATCCTCGGCCACAACGCCCGGATCGCCTGGGGGGCGACGAACGTCGGCCCCGATGTCGAGGACCTGTTCATCGAGCGGGTCGACCCGGCCGATCCCGGGAAGTACCTCTACCGCGGCCAGTCGATCCCGTTCGAGACGCGCCAGGAGACGATCCGCGTCGCCGGTGGGCCGGACGAGACGATCACCGTCCGCTCGACCCGCCACGGCCCGATCCTGAACGACGTGGTCGACGAGCTGAAGGATTCGTCCACCCTCTACGCCCTCCGGTGGACCGCGACGGCCGCCCCGGACACGACCCTCCAGGCGTTCCTCGAGATCAACCGGGCCGGCTCCTGGGACGACTTCCGGGCCGCCCTTCGCTCGTACGTCGCGCCCTCGCAGAACTTCGTCTACGCCGACGTCGAGGGCCATATCGGCTATCAGGTCCCGGGCTGGATCCCCGTCCGCGCCGACCCCAGGGACCGCGGCGCGCGACCGGTCCCCGGCTGGGACGGGGCGCACGAATGGGTGGACCGGATCCCGTACGACGCGCTGCCGCGCCTGTTCGACCCGCCGTCCGGGCTGATCGTGACCGCCAACAACGCGGTCGTGGACCGCGGCAATCGCTACTTCATCTCCGACGAGTGGGATCCGGGCTACCGGGCCAAGCGGATCACCGGGCTGCTCGGCGAGGCGGCCGCGGCCGGCGGCGTCACGACCGAGGCGATGCGCCGGATCCAGCTCGACACGACGATCCTCCGCGCGCCGCTCGTCACCCGGCACCTCTCAGGAGTGGAGCCCCGGACCGCCGACGGCGCCACCGTCCGCTCGCAGATCCGGGCCTGGGACGGCCGCTGTGAGCTCGACCGCCGGGGCTGCAGCGCCTACATGGCCTTCGAGTACCGGCTCCTGCGCGGTCTGTTCGACGACGACCTCGGCGACCTTGCCCGCGACTACGTCGGCACCCCGGTCGCCTGGCAGGCCCTGATCGCGCTCCTCGACCGACCGACCGACCGCTGGTGGGACGACCGGACGACCTCCGACCGGGTCGAGACGGCACCCGAAATCATCGCCGCCGCCCTCGACGCCGCCGGCCGGGACCTGCGCGCCGCCCTGGGCGACGAGAGCGGCTGGACGTGGGGCCGCCTCCACACCGCGACCTTCCGCGAGCCGACCTTCGGCAGCAGCGGGATCGGGCCGCTCGAGTGGTACTTCGACGTCGGCCCGCTCGCCGTCCCGGGTGCGGCCGGAGCGGTGAACAACACCTACTACCGGTTCAGCCGCGCCTACCCCGATCCATCCGACCCCACCAGCCGCCCGGCGACCGACCTGCGCACGATCTTCGAGGTGACGAACCTGCCCAGCTACCGGCTGACGGTCGACCTGGGCGACCTCGACGGGGCCCGGATCGTCCAGACCACCGGCCAGAGCGGGAACCCGTTCGACCGCCACTACGGCGACCTCGTCACCGCCTGGGCACGGGGCGAGACGGTGCCCCTGCCGTTCAGCCGGGCCGCAGTCGAGGCGAGTGCCGCCGCCACGCTCACCCTGGCGCCCTGAAGGGGGTCGCCGGATCTCCCAGCCGCGGACCCTACTCGTTCACCTGGAGCGGGCCCTCGGGGACCTCGATCAGGACCCGGCCGTTCTCGACGAGGACCGGATAGCGGGCGAGCGGAAGTTCGGCCGGCGGGTCGAGCGCCTCGCCGGTGGCCAGGTCGAAGCGCGACAGGTGGAGCGCGCAGGTCAGTGAGTCCCGGGTCAGGAACCCCTTGTCGAGCTCGAAGTACTGGTGGCTGCAGACCCCCTGAAACGCCCGCAGCTCACCGTCGACGTTCACCACGAGGACCGGCTCGGTGGCGCTCGCCCAGGCCATCTTCATCGTCCCGGGCGGTACCTCGTCGACCCCGAGCAGGTCGATCCGCCGGGTCATGCGACCGCGGAGCGCCGGCCGGCGGCCCACTTCTCCTCGAGCAGCTCGCGCAGCCGGTCCTGGGCCGAGGCGAGCGGGACGCGAGCCACAACCGGCTCGAGGAAGCCGAGGACGATGAACTTGCGCGCCTCGTCGGGCGGGATGCCCCGGCTTTCGAGGTAGAACAGCTGGGCCTCGTCGATCGGTCCGACCGACGAGGAGTGGGCGGCGCGCCGGCAGTCGGGCTGGTCGATCTCGAGGCTGGGGATCGCGACGGCGCGGGCCTGCTTGGAGAGGTTCATCCCGAACTCGCCGAGGAAGCTGTCGGTACCGACCGCGCTCCGCTCGATCGTGATCAGGCCCTTCATGTACGAGCGGGCGGCGTCCTGGAGGGCGCTCTTGCTGAGCAGGTTGCCGGTCGTGTCGCGCCCGACGTGGCGGGTGTACGAGGTGAGATCGAACAGCTGGTCGTCGCCGCCGAAGACGATCTCGACCTGCTCGACCGAGCTGTGGTCACCCTCGAGGCGATTGTCGACCCGGCTGCGCACGAGCCGGGTACCGAGCTGGGCGAGCGCCCAGTGGAGCGAGGCCCCCTCGGCGGCGCGGGCGAAGCGGTGCTGGAAGGCGACGACGTGACCCGGGAAGTCCTGGAGGCTCGCCACCGACAGGTTCGCGCCCCGGCCGAGGACGACCTCGGTCGTGCCGGCGAAGAAGGCCTGCCCAACCTCGCCTCCGGCGGCCACCGCCGCCGCGGCCGCGGCTCCCGCCTCGGATTCCTCCTGCTCCTCGACCAGCGACAGGCCGGCGTCCTCGCCGAGAGCGACGATCGTGCGTGTGACGAGCGCACGCCCGGGGACTCCGAGCGCCCAGCGGACGATGATCGGGTGCTCGAGCCGAACGCCGTCCGGGACGAGGAGGAAGACGCCCTGGTTCCAGGTCGCCCGGGTGAGCGCGGCGAGCTTGTCGTCGGTCGGCAGAAGCGGGCCACCCTGGAGCCGGCTGCGCAGGGCGGACGGATCGCGCCGCAGGGCCGCCCCGAACGTCTCGAGCACGACGCCCGCGGCCCGCGCCTCGGGTGACAGGACCAGCGTCGGCAGGCGGTCCTCGCGGATCTCGATCAGGCCGTCGGCCCCGGCCGGGAGCGCGGCCGGTCGATCGCCCCCAGCCTCGACCACCGTCGCCGGCGCCTCGTACGGGACGGCGCCGGCCAGCCTGGCCGAGCGGAGGTCGATGTACGTCGTGTAGAGCTGGTTCGTCTCGATCGGCAGCTCGGCGAACCGGGCGAGCGCCGCCAGGCGGTCCTCGAGCAGCCAGCCGGGCTCGCCCAGCGCTGCCGAGGTCCGGCGGACGGCGGCTTCCTCGGCAAAGGTGATCGTCAGGTCGGTGGGCGCCTGGCGGGGCGCCCGAACGGCTGATCCTGGCGTTGGCTCCGCGGCGGGGGTCGTCATCCGAGCGACCCCTCCATCTCGAGCTTGACGAGCCGGTTGAACTCGATCGCGTACTCCATCGGGAGCTCCTTGGTGAACACCTCGAGGAACCCCTGGACGATCAGGTTCTGGGCCTCGTTCTCGGTCAGGCCGCGGCTCATCAGGTAGAAGATCTGGTCGGCGCTGATCTTGCCCACGGTCGCCTCGTGGGTCATCGTCGTGTCGTCTTCCTGGATGTCGATGTAGGGGTACGTGTCGCTCCGGCTGATGTCGTCGAGCATCAGCGCGTCGCAACGGACCGAGGCGACCGCGCCGGTGGCGCCCGGCGCGACCTTGAGCGTGCCCCGGTA
>JAKAHU010000192.1 GCA_021825385.1 Chloroflexota bacterium
ACCTGGATCGTGAGCAGGGCCGAGGCGCCGAAGCCGAACAGCCCGAGCCGCCCGCCGGGCTCGATCCCCGAGACCTTGAGCGAGCGATAGCCGATCACCCCACCGCAGAGGAGCGGTGCCGCCGCCAGGTCGGCGAAGCCGGTCGGGAGTCGGAGCGCGAAGTCGGCCCGCACGGTCAGCCGGGTCGCGTAGCCGCCGTCCCGATCCCAGCCCGTGAACCGCGCCTCGCGGCACAGGTTCTCCCGTCCGCTCCGGCAGGCGGGGCAGGCCCCGCAGGTGCTCGCCAGCCAGGCGACGCCGGCCCGGTCACCAACCGCCCAGCCCTCGACCGATCGACCGACCGCCACGACCCGCCCGACCGCCTGGTGGCCGGGGACGATCGGCAGCCGGTGGGCCTCGAGGTCGCCCTCGACGAGCTGGAGGTCGGTTCGGCAGACGCCGCAGGCGCTGACCGCCAGAGCGAGCTCGTCGTCAGCCGGCACTGGATCCGCAAGCTCGACCGGCCTGAGGGGGCGCTCCGCGGCCGGGGACGGACGCCAGAGTTGCATCGCGCGCATCCCTGCGATCGTAGCGCCGGCCGGCAGCCGATGTGCGGTGCCTCAGGCGCTCGTGCCCACCTCGGGGCCGGGACGACCGGCGGTCGCTCTCGGGGCGGCGCCATGACCGACGACGCTTCGCGCGCCGGGGAAGAAGATCCCCAGGTCGAGGTCCGCCTCGACCGACTCGACGGCGTAGCGGTTCACCCAGGCCAGGGGGTGCTCGACGCCGCCGGCAGCCGGGTCCGCGGCCAGGCTGACCCGCGCCGAACCAAGCAGGACGAACGTCCCGCCGGGGCGGGCGAGCGCCCGGCCGGGGTCGAAACCGGGCAGGGTGGGGAGGAGCCCCTCGACGCGGTATGGACCGACCGTCAGCACCAGGTCGTGCCAGGAGGCGTGGACGGGAGCCGGTGTGGACGGAGGTGCCACGACGACGAGGAGGTCGTCGGTCGCAATCTCGGCCCGCGGCTCCCGCACGTCCGGCCGGCCGTCGAGGGGCGTCATGACCGACGCCTCGACGATGATCGAGTCGAGCGCCTCCAGCAGGTCGCCGAGCCCGCCCTGGGGCAGGATCGACGCCCGCACGAGACCCTCCGCCGCATACGCCTGCAACAGCAACGGCATCCTCGACACCCCGACGCGTGGATCGTCACGATGCGCCCCCCGCGCCGGCGGCGCCATGGCTCCACGGTACCCGGGCACGGCAGTCCTTCGTACCCGGCCGGCCCGGCCAGGCTCGGCCCGCGACGCCGCTCCGGCCGGTCAGTACCAGGGCCAGGGAATCGCCGGCCAGCCCGGGTCGGGGACGGGAAACCGCCTCTCCTCGAGCAGCCGCTCCACCCGTCGCGCCGTCGCGGCCACCTCGTCCGGGGCGAGCAGCTCGGCCAGGGCCGCTCCGAGCGATCCGCCGAGCGCGGCGCGCAGGCGACCCAGGACCGCCAGCTCGTCGTCCTCGAGCGGGCTGTCCATGAAGCCCCACAGGACGGTCCGCAGCTTCGGCTCGGGCGAGAAGCAGACCCCGTGATCGACCCCGCGGATCCGTCCACCGGGCAGGGCCAGGAGGTGACCGGCCTTCCGGTCGGCGTTGTTGACCACGGCGTCGAAGAGGACGACCGGGCGCAGGACCGGGGCATTGGCCCGGATCAGGGCGACGACGTCCAGGGAGGGATCGACGTCGAGCCAGAGCTGGACCATGCCCGGCCCGTACGGACCGTCGCGCAGGACGGTCGGCGGCACGATCTCCCAGCCGGTCGCCTCGGAGACGAGACGGGCGGCCACCTCGCGGTGGGCGAGGGTCCCGGCCGGGAAGTCCCACAAGGGCGCCTCACCCCGGATCGGCTTGTAGACGCAGAGGGCCTCCGCCGCCACCCCGGTGCCAGGTGGTCCGGTCTCGGCGCGATCCGGCACCGCTCCGGTGACCCGGCCCAGGAGGGTCACGTTGGAGGCCGCCACGAGCCGGCCGACGACCTCGAGCCGGCCCGTCCGGAGGAGCTCGTCGGCGGCCGCCGGGTCGAGTGATGTCGGCGATCGCGGCGGGATGGATGGCCGCCCGGCGTCAGGTGGAACCACGGATCGTCACCCGGCGCCCGCCGCTCAGTTGGCCCGACCGCCGTTCCGGCGCGGGCAGAAGTGGCCCTGCGGGTCGAGCGGCTGGCCGCACCACGGGCAGGGTGGCCGCCCGGCCGCGACGACCGCCCGGGTTCGGGCGACGAAGGCGACCGCCGCCGTGGGTGTGATCCGGACCCGCAGCAGATCCGGTCCGGTCGGGTCGTCGTCGTCGACCTCGTCCGGCTCGTCAGCCAGATCGGCCTCCTGATCGCCGATCGCCCGTGCCTCGATGATCACCTCCTCGGCCTGAGGGTCCCAGCCCAGGACGAGGACGCCCGCCCGGAACTCCTCGCGCAGCGGCTCGTCGAGCGAGCGGGTGTCGTGGGACCCGGCCGGCACCTCGTCCGGGATCGACAGGCCGCGCCGGCGGAGTTCGCCCAGGAGCCCCTCGAGCCGGTCGGCAAGCGCGGCCGCCTGGATCTTCTCGAACCCGACGCTCACCAGCTCGTTGGCCTTGCGGGCCTGCAGGTAGAACTTGCGCTGGCCGGGCTGGCCGACGGCGCCGATGACGAAGCGCTCGGGTGGATCGAACACGAAGATACGACGGGGCATGGGAAACTCCGGCGGTGGTCGGCTGGCACCTCTGGTTGCGGACGCCGGTGCGTCCGGGCCGACTGTACAACGTCGGGCGCGCGGCGCCGCTCAGGGCGCCCCGGGGTAGCCGGTGATCGCCCGGATCTCCTCGTAGAGCGGCCGGAGGCGCGGGTAGAGGCGGCGATAGACGCGCCGGTGGAGCTCGTCGTAGACGGCCCGGGCGGCGGGGTCCGGTTGCCGGACGTCGGCCACCCGGGTCATCGCCTCGACCGCCGCCTCGATCGAGGGGTGAAGGCCGAGCCCGACCGCGGCATCGATCGCCGCCCCCAGGCCGGACGTTTCGGGGGTGTGCGGTCGGGCGGCCGGCAGACCGAACAGGTCGGCCGTCAGCTGGACGACGGCCGGACTCCGGGAGCCGCCACCGGAGACCCGCAGCTCGGTGACCGCGATCCCACTCCGGCGCTCGATCCGTTCCAGCCCCTCGCGCAGGGCATGGGCGAGCCCCTCGAGGATCGCCCGGTAGACGTGGGCGCGGGTATGGACGTCCCCAAAGCCGATGATCGCGCCCTTTGCCTCGGGGCCCGGGATGCGGATCCCGGGCGACCACCAGGGGAGCACGGTCAGGCCCAGCGAGCCGGCCGGGACGTCGGCCAGCAGCTCGTCCAGGAGCGCCTCCGGGGTGACTCCGAGCTCGGCGGCCCGCTCCACCTCGGGCCGGCCGAACTGGCGCTTGAACCATTCGACCAGCCAGTAGCCCCGGAAGACCTGGATCTCGAGGCTGTACGCCTTCGGAACGGCGGCCGGGTAGGGGGGCACGAGCGGGACGGCCTCCACGTACCGGCGCTGGATCGTGTTGACCGTGGCGGTCGTCCCGTAGCTGAGGCAGGCGATCCGGGGATCGAGCGCCCCCGAGCCGAGGACCTCGCAGGCCTTGTCGGCGGCGGCGGCGATCACCGGCCGCCCGGCCGGGATCCCGGTCGCCTCGGCGGCCGCGGCGGTGATCTCGCCCAACCGCCCGGTCGGATCGACGAGCTCGGGCAGGAGGGCCGGATCGATCGGGGCGACGCGCCACTTCCAGTCGCCCGGCCGGGCCCAGCCGAGGCGCCGGAAGTCGAACGGCAGGTAGCCCACCTGGCAGGCGCTCGAGTCGACGAAGCGGCCGGTCAGCCGATGGCTCAGAAAGCCCGACAGGAGCAGGTAGTGGCGCGTCCGGGCCCACAGTTCGGGCTCGTGGGTCCGGAGCCAGTTCACCTCCGCGTCGGCCTGGAAAGCGGCGACCGTCTCGCGCACGCCGAGCAGCCGGAAGGCGAGCCCGAGCGGGCCGCCGATCGGCGGCAGGCCCTCGGTCCGGCGCTGATCGAGCCAGGTGATCGCCGGCCGGAGCGGCCGGCCCGCGGCATCGAGGCTGACGACCGTGCCGCGCTGGGTCGTGAGCGCGACCCCGGCGATCGAGGAGGGCTCGACCCCGCCGTGCGACCAGAGCCCTCGGCAGGCCTCGCCGAGCGAGCGCCAGTAGAGCTCGGGATCCTGCTCCGCCCAGCCCGGCCGCGGCGCGAGGTACGGCTCGTAGGCCACCCGGCTCAGGGCCACCGGTGTGCCCCGCGGATCGAAGACCAGGGCGCGGGTGCTCTGGGTCCCGACATCGAGCGCGAGGATCAGGTCGCCGCCCATCAGCCCCTCGGCGAGTAGTCGCGCTGCCAGAGCGCCTCGTAGGCGGCGGCTTCGCTCATCCAGCGGGCCTCGTCCCAGCCGAGCTCCGGGCCACAGATCTCGCGGATCCGGCCCAGGTGGCCCAGGCCACCCCGCTCGACGAGCAGCCCGAGCCGGGTCCGGCGCAGGAGGAGGTCCTCGAGGTGGACGATCCGCTCCGAGCGGGCCGCCCAGCGCAGCTCCGCCCACAGGGTCGGGGTGCCCGGGACCGGCTCGAGCTCACCGGGACCGGCGGCACCGATGAGTTCGCCGGTCGCGGCCCCATACCGCCCGAGGAGCCGCTCCAGAGTCGCCCCGTCGAGCCCGACCCCGGCCGGCACCGGCGGCGGCTCGGGGCGGTCGAACATCGGCCGCCGCGGGCTCAGGTCGGGCCGACCCGGGAGCCGGCCACGGATCTTGCTGAACGCGTCGCGGGCGATGATCCCGAACGTGGTCAGCTTGCCGCCGGTGACCGTGACCAGGCCGTCCTCGTCCCAGACGACGTGGTCGCGCGACTCCTGCGACGGGTCCGCCTTGCCCGAGCCGACGACCGGTCGGACCCCGGCGAACGAGGAGGTCGCGTCCTCGAGCCGGAGCTCGAGCTCCGGCAGGCGGTCGACCAGGGCAGTGAGCAGGTAGTCGGCCTCCGCGCCCGACATCCGCGGCTCCTCGTCGAGCGGCTGGCCGTGGTCGACGTCGGTCGTGCCGAAGATCGTCGAGCCCTCCCAGGGGAAGAGGAAGAGTGGGCGCCGGTCGACCGGGTGAGGGAAGCTGATCGCCTGGGCGACCGGGATCCGCCAGAGCGGGAAGATGATGTGGCTGCCCCGGAGCGGCCGGATCCGCGGCCGGGCGCCAACCCCGGCGCGCAGGACGTCGGCCCAGGCGCCGGTCGCGTTGACCACGATTGGAGCCCGAACCTCGACCGTGCGCCCGGTGACGAGGTCGCGCACGGCCACCCCGGCCACCCGGCCGGTCGCACCGCGCAGCAGTCCCTCGGCCCGGGCATAGGTCAGGACCTCGGCGCCGTCGCCGAGCGCCTCGAGGACGACCCGCAGGGTCAGGCGGGCATCGTCGGTCCGGGCGTCGGCGTAGGCGAAGCCGCCGAGCAACCCCTCACGCCGCAGGTGCGGGGCAAGGAGCAGGAAGTCCTCGGCCCGGTAATGGCGGTGCGTGCGGCGCCCGGCGAGCAGGTCGTAGAGGGTCAGGCCGGCCCGGTAGGCGAGTGGGCCGGGGCGGTCAGCGCGATAGTTCGGCATCAGGAAGCCGAGCTCTTCCACCAGCCCGGGGGCCTCACGGAGCAGTCGCTCGCGCTCGCGGACCGATTCCCAGGTCAGCCTCAACTGGAACTGCCGCAGGTAGCGCAGGCCGCCGTGGACGAGCTTGGACGAGCGGCTCGAGGTCCCCCAGGCGATGTCGTGCTGCTCGATCAGCAGCGCCCGCAGGCCGAGGCGACCGGCCAGCCGGAGGATCCCCGCCCCGGTCACGCCGCCGCCAACGACCACGATGTCCCAGGGTTCGCCGAGCCTGGCCCAGACCGCCGCCCGCCAGGCGGCCGGCTCGGCGGTCATCGGTCGCTCCCTGCGAGCAACTTGCCCGGGTTCATCAGGCCGTCCGGATCGAAGCGGCGGAGGACGTCGGCGAGGACCGCCATCCCGAGCTCCCCCTTCTCGGCGGCGAGATAGGCGGCGTGGTCGGTGCCGACGCCATGTTGGTGGCTGATCGTGCCACCGTGGTCGGTGATCGCGCGGCTGGCGATCGCCTTCAGGATCGACCAGCGCCGGAGCGTCTCGTCCGGGTCCGGGGCGACCCGGAAGAGGCAGGTCGTGTAGAGGCTCGAGCCCGATGGGTAGACGTGGGAGAGGTGAGTGAAGGCGTGGACGCGCTCGCCGCTCTCGGCCAGGCCTCGACGGAGGGCCGGGGCGAGCGCGGCGAGGAGGTCGGGGAGGCGGCCCCAGTCGATCGCGGTCTCGATCGTGTCGACCGCGTAGCCGGCCTCCCAGAGGGCGTTGCGCAGGTAGGCCGAGTGGAACCGCTCACGTTGCCAGCGGCGCCCGAACCCGCCCGGGGCGCCGAGCCCGCCGTGGCGGGCGGTGATCGCGGCCGCCTCACGGATCGCTGCCCCCACGACCCGTGCCCGTCCGCTCGCTCCGAACAGGAGCAGGCAGCGCCGGGGCCCGATCCCGCGCGCGGCCAGGTAGTGCTCGAGCAGCCGGACCTGGCCCGGGTGCCCGGCCAGGACGAGGCTGGTCATCGTCTCGGCGGGCGTGCTCAGCCGGATCATCGAGAGCGGCAGCCGGGCCTGGGCGAGCGCCCGGACGGCGGCCAGGCCGCGCTCCAGGTCGGGGAGGAAGGCGGCCTCGATCGTCTCGCGCTCGGGCAGGGGCGTCGCCCGCACGGTCGCCTCGGTCAGGATCCCCAGCCGTCCCTCGGAGCCCAGGACGAGCTGACGCAGGTCCGGACCCGCCGCCGAGGCCGGGTGGGGAGGCAGCTCGAGGGTGCCGGCGGGCGCCTCGAGCCGGCCGCCTGCGAAGAGCGCCTCGATCCGCCCGTAGCCCAGCGACTGCTGGCCCGAGGAGCGGGTGGCCACCCACCCGCCGAGGGTCGAGTACTCGAACGACTGGGGGTAGTGCCCGAGCGTCCAGCCCCTGGCCCGCAGCGCCGCCTCCAGGTCCGCGATC
>JAKAHU010000193.1 GCA_021825385.1 Chloroflexota bacterium
CGCCCGCCGGGTGGCCCGGGAGCACCCGGCCAGTCCGGTTCCCCGCCGCCGGGTCGTGGCCTTCATCGCCGGGCTGGCGGCGATCGAGATCGCCCTCCAGTCCGGGATCGAGGCCTACGACACGACGCTCTTCTCGGTCCACATGATCCAGCACGTCCTGCTGACGCTCGTCGCCGCGCCCCTGCTCGTCCTCGGTGCCCCGGTCACGCTGCTCCTTCGGGTCGCCGGCCACGACCAGCGCCGGCGCTACGTCCTGCCGGTGCTCCACGGCCGGATCGTCCGCCTGCTCACCCATCCGGTCGTGGCCTGGCTCCTCTTCTCGGCCGTCATGTGGGGCACCCACTTCTCCCCGCTCTTCGACGCCTCGCTCGAGGACCCGCTCGTCCACGACCTCGAGCACCTGCTCTACCTCTCTTCGGCGCTCCTGTTCTGGTGGCCGGCGATCGGGTCGGACCCGGCCCCCTGGCGGATGGCCCATCCGGCGCGGATCCTCTATCTCTTCCTCCAGATGCCCCAGAACACGTTCCTCGCCCTGGCGATCTTCAGTGCGGGCGCCCCGCTCTACCCCCACTACGCGACCGTGGCCCGAACCTGGGGCCCATCGGTTCTGGCCGATCAGCAGGGGGCCGGGGCGATCATGTGGGTCGCCGGGGATCTGGTCTTCCTGGCCGCGATGCTCGGCGTCGTGCTGGCCTGGATGCAGGACGAGGAGCGCCGGGAGAGCCGGCGCGCGGCGCAGGTCGCGGCCGCCCGGGCCGCGATTCGGGCCCGCGAGCTCGAGCTCGCCGAGCGGCTGGCGCGCGAGGGTCAGGCGGGCAGCGGCGCCGAGAGGTAGCCGAGGTAGCGCTCGGGATCGACGTTGCCGCCGCTGACAACCGCAACGACCGGGCCGCCCGGGTTGCTCAGGCCGGCCTCCGCCGCCCGATAGCGCAGGGCCGCGATCGACAGCGCCCCCGACGGCTCGACGACGAGGCGGCTCTCCTCGGCGGCGAGCCGGACGGCGGCCGCGATCTCGTCCTCGCTGACGGTGACGATGTCGTCGAGGAGGGCGGCCAGATGGGCGAACGTCCGCTGACCGAGGGCCTGGGTCCGGGTGCCGTCGGCGATCGTCCGGCCGACCAGCTCGGCCGGCCAGCTGACGATCCGGCCCTGGGCGAGCGAGTCGCGCGCGTCGGCCGCCAGCTCGGGCTCGACGCCCACGATCCGGGTCCCCGGCCGGAGCGCCCGGATCGCCGCCGCGACGCCGCTGGCCAACCCGCCGCCGCCGACCGGCACGAGGACCGCGGCCAGATCCGGGACGTCCTCGGCAATCTCGAGCCCGACGGTGCCCTGGCCGGCGATGATCCGGTCGTCGTCATAGGGCGGGATGATCGCCAGGCCGCGCTCGGCGGCCAGACGCTCGGCGGCGGCGCGCCGCTCCTCGCTGGCGGGTCCGACGAAGACGATCTCGGCGCCGTCGGCGGCGACCCGGCGGACCTTGATCGAGGGGGCATCGCGGGGCATGACGATCACCGCCGGGCAGCCCAGCAGCCGGGCCGCCCGGGCCACCCCCTGGGCATGGTTGCCGCTCGAATAGGTGATCACGCCCCGGGCCCGTTCGGCCGGCGCGAGGGCCGCCACCGCCACGTACGCGCCCCGGATCTTGAACGCCCCGATCGGCTGGAGCGACTCGGCCTTCAGGAGTTGACGGCGATCTGGATCGCCAAACATGACCAGCGGTGTCCGAAGGGCGATGTCCGCGAGCACCCGGGCGGCGGCGCGGATCTCGGCCAGCCCGACGAGCGGTCCGCCGGTCAGGGCGGTCATCGACCCTCGCGGTCGATGACCGACTGGCAGGCGATGCAGTAGGCGGCCCAGGGGAGGGCGGCCAGCCGCTCCGCCCCGATCGGCCCGTGGCAGCGCAGGCAGATCCCGAACCGGCCGTCGTCGAGCCGGGCCAGGGCCGCCTCGACCTGGGCCAGGTGCTGCTCCGCCCGATCGCGGAGGGCGAGGTCACGCTGCTGTTCGAAGACCTGGGTCGCCGCCGCGGCCTGGGACCCGTAGGTCATCGGGCCGGGCGACTCGATCTCCTGGGCCAGCTCGGCACGCAGGCGATCCCGCTCGGCTTCGAGCGTGGCCCGCGCGGCGGGGAGGAGGGTGTCGTCCACACCGCGGATGCTACCGCGCCGGGCAACGCGGTCATCGGGCGCGACGGGGGTGGCTCGGCCGGCCCGGACTCTGGCGGCCGTGACACCGAACCTGTCACAATGGGCGACGAGGCTGTGGCAGGCGAGCGAGGGGCGGGGGGCTCCTCGCTCGCGCCCTACCCCGGCCGGGGGCCGGCAGCGGTCCCGGGTCACGGGCGAACGGCAGCCTGCCATGCCGGACGCCAGATCTGCGCTCGAGCCTGGAGGTCCCATCCGCGCCCGATGCTCCGCCTGCTGCACACGGCCGACGTCCATCTCGGAGCCCGCCACGCTGACCTCGGTGAGCAGGCCGCGACACAGCGCGAGCGCCAGTTCGCCGCGTTCCGGGCCACGGTCGAGCTCGCCCTCGAGGAGCGGGTCGATCTCTTCCTCGTCGCCGGCGACCTGTTCGACTCGAACACCCAGCCACGACGCTCGGTCGAGCGCGCCGCGAGCGAGCTCGGTCGACTCGCCGCGGCGAAGATCCGGACGGTCCTGATTCCCGGCACCCACGACGTCTACGACCGCTCGTCGGTCTACCGGGCCTATGACCTCGGCGCCCTGGCCGGCCTGCCGGCCGAGACCGACCTCCTCACCGTCCTCACCCCCGAGCGGCCCGAGGTCGTCCTGCCGGCCGTCGATGCGGTCGTGTTCGGGCTGGTCTTCGCCACGAAACGCGCCCCCCACAGCCCGCTGGCCGGATTCGACGCCTCGAAGGAGGATCGGGCCCGGTGGCGGATCGGGATGATCCACGGCTCGGTCGCAATCCCGGGCCGGACCGACAGCGACGAGGTCGTCGTGACCAAGGACGAGATCGCCGCCTCGGGCCTCGACTACCTCGCCCTCGGCCACTGGCATTCGACCCTGGTGGCGAAGAGCGGCGGCGTCCAGTACGCCTACAGCGGCGCCCCGGAGCCGGTTGCCCTCGACCAGGACCAGGCCGGTCGAGTCCTCCTCGTCACGCTCGACGAGCGGGCCGGGAAGCGAACCGTCGTGGTGGAGGAGCGCCAGGTCGGCCGGACCCGGTTCGAGAAGCTCGACCTCGACGCGGCCGGAGTCGCCAGCCAGCCGGCCCTGATCTCCGAGCTCCTGACCCGGGCCGACCCGGATCTCGTCCTCGACGTCCGGTTGACCGGCGTCCGTCCCGACGAGTTGGATCTCGATACGGACGAGGTCGAGGCGGCGCTGGCCCCGTCGTTCCTCAAGGTCCGCGTCCGCGACCAGTCGACACCCGCCCTCTCCGAAGGGCCGCTGCCACCACCGGACACGATCGTCGGGGCGTTCGTGCGCAACCTCGAGGGCCAGATCGCCGAGCTCGAGGCGGCGGACCGGACCGCCGAGGCGGCGGAGCTGCGGGATGCCCTCCGGCTCGGACGGCTCCTGCTCGCCGGCCATGAGGTGTCGCTGTGAGGATCACCCGCCTCCAGGTCCGCGACCTGCGCCGCTATCGCGACCTCGACATTGGCCTGGCGACCGGTCTGACGATCGTGCGCGGCCCGAACGAGGCCGGCAAGTCGACGATCCAACGGGCGCTCGAGCTGGCCCTGACGCGCAAGGTGACCTCGACCCAGGCCGACCTCGAGGCGCTCCGACCGTGGGACGCGGGGGCCGACGCCCGGCCCCAGATCGGCCTGGAGTTCAGCCACGAGGACGAGGACGGCGTTCGCACCGGCAGCCTCGAGAAGTCGTTCCGGGGCGCCAAGGGGACGGTGCGCCTGCAGCTCGATGGCGAGGTCGTCACCGACCCGGCCCTGGCCGACGAGCGGCTGGCTGAGCTGACCGGAATCCCCACCGAACCGTTTTTCCGCTCGACCGCCTCGGTCCGCCATCACGAGCTGGCCGATCTTGCCCGAGACGAGTCCGCCCTCCGCGACCGCCTCCAGGCCTCGATCAGCGGCGCCGACCGCGGAACATCGGCGGCGAGGAAGAAACTCGAGCGGGCGATCCGCGATCTGCGGACCCGCGGTGACCGAAATCCGGGACGGCTCAAGGTGGCCGAGGAGGCCGTCGCCCAGCTCCAGGCCTCGGTCGAGACCGGTGAGCGCCAGCTGGCCGCGCTCGAGGCCGACCGCGAGGCCCTGTCGCTCGCCCGCGAGCGGCGGGGGACGGCCGAGACGGCCCTCGCCGAGCGGCGGTCGCTGCTCGAGAAGGCGCGCCAGGCGGAGCGCCTGAACGCCGAGCGGGAGGTGGCCCGGGAACGCTACGAACGCTACCGCCAGGCGGTCAAGGTCCATGAGGAGTTGGCCGCGCTCCACGCCAGTCATCCCTCGCCGACGCCTCTGCCGGTGCTCCGGGCGACGATCGAGCGCCTGCGCACCCTGGCCGGTCGGGCGGAGACACTCCAGGCCATGCTCGGCGGCGAGATCGAGGTCCAGTTCGACATCCCGCCCGAGCCGGCCTGGCAGCCGATCTCCAGGTTCGCCGTGGGCGAGGTCGTGGTTGGTCTGCTGCTGGCCGTGGCCGGCTTCTCGGGCGAGCTGCTCGGGATCATCGAGTCGGGCGCGGTCCTCGAGTACCTCGGCGCCGCGATCGGGGTGATCGGGCTCGTCCTGGCGGCCGTCGCCTGGCGGATGCGCCGGAACGCGCGCGCACAGGCCCAGCTGCGCGACGTGGAGATCGACCGCCGGCTGCGGGGTCGCTCCCAGATGGAGCTCGAGCTTCGCCAGGTGGAAGCCGAGACGGCGACCGCCCTGGCCTCGATCGGCGCCGCCGACCTGGGGGCCGCGGAGGAGCTGCTGGCCCGTGAGGACGCGCACGTCCAGGCGATCGAGCGCCTGGGCGCCCAGCTCGAGGGGCTGGTCGGCCGTGAGCCGCCGGAGATGCTCGCCCAGAACCGGGATGCGGCGGCCCTCGAGATGGAGCAGAAGTCCTCGGCTCTCGAGGCGCTCGGGCCGATCGCCCGCGAGCCGCGCGCTCGGGAGCGGCTCGAGGTCGAGGTCCGCGAGCAGGAGGCCGCCCTCGAGCGGGCCCGTGACGAGGAGGCGAACGCACGGGCCCGGGTCGAGGCGAATCCGGTCGACGCCGAGCAGGTCGCCGGCGAGGCGGAGCGCCTGGCGATGTGGCGCGAGCAGCTGGCTGCGCTCCAGCGCCGAGCGCGGGTCTATGAGCTGACGCTCAGCGCGATCGAGCAGGCCGAGCAGGCCACGATGCGGACGGCGACGCGCTACCTCGAGAAGCGGATGCTGGTCGACCTGGCTCGGGTCACCGCCGGCCGCTATCGCCGGGTGAAGATCGACGATCGCTCGCTCGACATCGCCGTCTGGGC
Organism: Chloroflexota bacterium; assembly: GCA_021825385.1. Lineage (GTDB taxonomy): Bacteria > Chloroflexota > Limnocylindria > Limnocylindrales > CSP1-4 > JAKAHU01. The sequence continues at coordinate 5,431 of JAKAHU010000193.1, forward strand.
GCCCGAGAAGGGCGACTGGGTCGACGTCAACCAGCTCAGTCAGGGCACCCTCGACCAGGTCTACCTGACCGCCCGGCTGGGGCTCGTTCGGCTCGTGACCGGCGACCGTCGACCGCCGCTCATCTTCGACGATCCGTTCGTGACCTTCGACGACGAGCGGGCTGCCCGTGCCCTGGCCCTCCTGCGTGAGCTGGCGACGGACTTCCAGGTGATCTACCTGACCACCTCGGACCGCTACGACGCCGCCGCCGACGCGGTCGTCGAGCTGCCCGCGCCGACCGCCCTCGACGACGAGCCGCTCGAGCCCGACGAGGCGTTTCCGCCACCGGCGGCCAGAACGGCCGGCGCTCCGACCCATCGCGGAACGCGCTGATCGTTCTCCTCGACGCGTCGGTCCTGTTTGGTCTCGCCTCGGCCCTGACCTGGGGCGCGGGCGACTTCAGCGGCGGCCTGTCGAGCCGCCGGGCGCCGGTGTTCGGCGTCGTCGTCGCCACCCAGGCTCTCGGTCTCATCCTCGCCGGGCTCGTCGCGCTCGGGCTCCGGGAGCCGCTCCCGACCCTGGTCGAGGCGGTCTGGGCGGCCGCGGCCGGGATGGCCGGGGCGGTCGGCATCTGCGCTCTCTATCGCGGTCTGGCCACGGGCCGGATGGGGGTGGTCGCTCCGATCACCGGCGTCCTCGCCGCGGCGATCCCGGTCGTCGTCGGGGGCCTGCTCGAGGGCCCGCCATCGCCCGTCCGGGCGCTCGGCATCCTCCTCGCCCTCACCTCGGTGGCGGTCGTCTCGCGTTCGACCGGACCCGGCGGCGGGCGCTCGGCGATCGGGCTCGCCCTGCTCGGTGGCGCTGGCCTGGGGCTGTTCGCGGTCTTCATCTCGCGCCTGAGCGACGGTCATGTCTTCGCCCCGCTGGCGATCGCCCGCGGTGCCGATATCGTCCTGCTCGGGGTGGTGGTCGCCCTGAGCCGCCAGGCCTGGCGCCTGCCCCGCCCGGTCCTGCCGCTGGTGCTGCTCGCCGGCGTGCTCGACATGAGCGGCAACGCCTTCTTCATCCTGTCCGCCCAGTCGGGCCGGCTCGACGTCGCGGCGGTGCTCTCGTCGCTCTACCCGGTGACGACGATCATCCTCGCCGCGCTCGTCCTGCGTGAGCGGCTCGGCCGGGCCCACGCGTTCGGCGTCGGGCTGGCGATCGCTGCGATCATCTTGATCGCCGGCGGCTGACGCCGGCCCGGTCCCCGTCTGCCGTCCTGGAAGGAGGCCCCGACATGGCCAGCGAGCTGCCCGAGAACGTCGCGATCGAGCGCGTCTACCTGCTCGAGGCGACGTATGCCCCCGACGCCGACGAGCTGCGGCGTCCCGTCCGCGCCCGCCACCTGGCCCGCCTGGCCGAGCTGCGCGATGAAGGCGTCGTTCTCGAGGCCGGGGCCCTGCTGGACATGACCGCCTCGATCCTCCTCGTTCGGGCCCTGGACGAGGAGGCCGCCCTCGAGATCGCCCGGCGCGACGTCTACATGGCGGCCGGGGTGTGGGTCGAGCTGCGGGCCCGGCCGTTCGGGCGGGTCTGTCGGCCGGCGGAGCTGCCCGGCCGCTGAGGCCGCCGCCCCGTC
>JAKAHU010000194.1 GCA_021825385.1 Chloroflexota bacterium
TAGCCGGCCGCCTCGCCCGCCGCCCGGAGCGCCGCCGCCAGGGCGTGAGACGCGGCGAGGGCGCGCGCCACGGCCGCGACCGGACGTTCGGGATCCGCCGTCGCCTCGATCGCGTCGAGCACGAGCAGCCAGTCGCTGAGCTCCTCGAATGCCTCCTTGTTGAACCAGGCGACACCCTCCCAGCGGTTCACCCGGATGAATGGGCGGACGTCCTCGTCGGCCAGCCAGGCCTCGATCAGCGGGCGGAGCCGGGCCGGACGGGGCAGGGTGATCAGCACCCGGAGCAGCTCGACCGCCCGCCAGGCGCCGGCCTCGTCGAGGCCGAGGTCGCGGAACGCGGCCGCGAGCGGCGGCTCGAGGCGCAGCTCGTCGAACCAGGCCCGGCTCGTCCGGGCGACCCTGCCCGCGTCCGCCATGTCCGGGCGTTCCGCCAGCCGGCCGAGCCCCCGCAGGAGGGCCCAGGCAGCGAGGACGCCGCTCGTCGCCGGTCCCTCGGCGAGCCGCGCGGCGACGCGCTCGGCCGCCGCCAGGGCGTGCCGCGAGCGTGTCCCCGCCAGCCGCCGGCGTAGGTCGGCCAGCCGGCCGATCGCCACCAGCTCGGCCCGGGCCGAGCCGGTGATCGCGGCCCGGAGCCGGTCGCCCGCCTCCCCCTCGCCGGCAGGGCTCCCGGTCGCCTCGGCGACGGCCGCGAGCAGCTCCCTCTGGCGGGCCTCGAGCTCGTCCAGCGCCGCCGCCTCGCCGGCGATGGCCCGCCGGAGCAGCTCCGCCTCGAACAGCCGCCGGAACGGCCGGTGGACCGGCTCGAGCTCGAGCTCGCGGAGGGCCTCGTCGATCGAGGGGACGCCGCTTCCGCCGAGCCGCTCGGCGAGCCGGCGATAGAGCCGGGCCGGGCCGTCGACCAGCTCGCGGAGGTCGAGGAAGACGTGGCAGCGATACGCGTCGAGTTCCACGTACAGCCCATCGCGGACGAGCGTCCGGCAGTTGCGCAGGTACTCCAGGCCGGAGATCGAATCGCGCCAGGCGAGCCAGCGATCCGGGTCGTCGACCAGGCCCAGGCCCTCGCCCAGGGTTCGTCGGCGGAGCGCCTTCTCGCCCTCCGGGCCGAGCTTCTCGGCGTACGGGACGGAGGTCCGGATCCAGCCCCGGGCGCTGGCGTAGCGATTGTGGTAGACGACCAGCGCGCGCTCGCCGCCAGCGCTGTTCGAATAGGCGAAGACGTCCTCGTTCACCGCACCGTCGGGGGTGACGAGGTCGTAGAGCAGGAAGTTGCGCACCTCGGCGAACAGATGCCGGCGGTGGAAGAGCGGGAAGATCTCGCGCTCGTGGCGGGCCACGAGCCACTCGTCAACCGGCTCGTCCTGGTAGGCGCGCCGGTACTCCATCCCGTACTTCTCGGTGAACCCCTCGACCTGACCGTGGCCGAGCATCGGCAGGCCGGGTAGGGTCGCCATCAGGGTGCAGATGCCGAAGTACTTGTCGCCCTTACCGAACTGCTCGACGGCCGTCCTCTCGTCGGGGTTGGTCATGAAGTTGACGTAGCGCTTGAGGATCTCCGGGTCGAACTCGAGCGTGTCCTTGATCACTCGCCGGTAGCCGCTGTTGTCCTCGTCGCGGAGCATGTGCATGAAGGCGCTGTTGTAGACCCGGTGCATCCCGAGCGTCCGGACGAAGTAGCCCTCGAGCATCCAGAACGCCTCGGCCAGGAGGAGCGTGTCGGGCGCCTCGGCGGCGACCCGGTCGACGACCTCGCGCCAGAACTCGACCGGCATCAGGGCGTCGAAGGCGGCCCTGGTCAGCCCGTGCTCGGCCCGCGACGGGATCCCGCCCCCGGAGCCGGGCTCGGGATACCAGAGCCGCTGGATGTGGCGCTTGGCCAGGGTCATCGCGGCGTCGAAGCGGATGATCGGGAACTGGCGGGCGACGCGGAGGATCGTCTGGATGACGGCCTCGCGCACCTCCGCCTTCAGGTAGTCGAGCTGGGCGGTGTCGTTCCAGGGGAAGCTCGTGCCATCGTTGCCGTGGTAGACGTAGCGCTCCTCGCCGGTCCGGCGGTCGACCCGCTTGAAGACGACCGCGGCGTCCGAACCGTCCCAGTAGTGGTCCTCGAGGAAGATCCCCACCCGCTCGTCGCCCGAGAGGTCGATCCCGCTGAACGAGTACGAGGGGAACGGGCTGTACGGCAGCGAGAGAAACCGTTCCGGGTGCTCGATCACCCAGCGCGAGTCGATCCCCATGTGGTTGGGGACCATGTCCGAGGCGAGCCGGATGCCGCGCGCCCAGGCCCGCTCGCGCAGGTTGGCCCAGGCGCCCTCGCCGCCGAGGTCGGCGGCGATCTGGTAGTCCATCAGCGAATAGGCCGAGGCGACCGCCTCCGGGTTGCCCCGCAGCTGCTTGATCAGGGCCGAGGCACGGCTGCGCTCCCACAGTCCGATCAGCCAGAGCCCGCTGATGCCCCGGCGGGCGAGCCCGTCGAGCTCCTCGTCGGGGATCGCGTCGAGCGTCCGAATCTCCCGCCCGTAGCGGCGCGCGAGCTGATCGAGCCAGACGTACGCGTTCTTGGCCATGAGCACGAGCCGGGGCATCCAGTCCCGGTCGAGGCTGAACCGTTCGGGCTCGAGTTCGAGGCCGGCCAGGCCGGGCGCCTCCCCGGCCCCGCGACCGTCACCGGCGCCGCGGTGGAAGCGCCACCAGCGGGCCCGCTCCTCCTCGGACAGGACGTCGAGGCTGACCACGAGCCGGTCGAGGAACCGCTCGAGCAGGAGCCCCCAGCGCTCGCGGATATAGCGCAGCTGGCCGGGCAACGAGGTGGGCTCGGCGAGGGCGGGGCTGCGGAGCATCGTGACCAGCGGCTGGCGGTCGGGTCCGAACGGCGGCTCGGCCGCGAAGAACGCCTCGAGTTCGGCGATCAGCCTCCGGTAGGCGCTCGTCCGCTCGAGGCTCGTGTCGTCGAACAGCTCCGCGAACGGGGCAAAGGCGGGATTCTCGTTGGCCAGCCACAGGAGGAGCAGCTCCTCGAGCGCGATCTCGCGGTTCGGGACGCCGTCGGTCGCGCCCTCGAGATGACCGGCCGGGCTGGCCCGGCCGCGGTAGACGGCCACGGTCGGGAACTCCTCGACGAAGGCCGCCAGAACCCCGTCGAGGGCATCGGTGCCGAGCCGCCGCTGGAGCGACTCGAGGGCCCGGGCGATGACCGTCGGATCGACCTGCTCACGGTAGAGCCCGACGACGTGGTGCAGGATCTCGTCGATCAGGCCCATCGCGTTCAGCTGCCCGGCCAGGATGGCCTGCTCCGGCGCCGCGGCGAGGTCGCGCGCCTCGTTCATCCGCTGGGCGAACCGGCGCGTGGCGGCGAAGTTGGGCAGGATGACGTTGCCGCTCAGGCTGAAGAACGACTCGTCGAACCGGTAACGGTCCCGGGCGGCCCGCGAGACGTGGAACTCCATCACCATCGGTTCGGACGTTCCCTCCGGTCGGCACGCCGCTCGAGCGGGACGGCCCGCCGAGGATAGCATCCGAGCCAGGTCAGGAGGCGGCCTCCCGGGCCCGGTTGGCGCGCACGTGCTCGATCGCCCGGCGCAGGAGCTCGAGGCCCGACGGGTCGAACTCGTAGGTCCACTCGCGGATCCGCTCGTGACCGCTGAGCTGGGCATCGAGGCCCTGGGCGAGGGCCTCGCGCGACATCAGTATCAGGTTCGCGGTCGCGTCGATCCGTTCGATCTCTCCCGGAGCGCCGGGCGTCGCCGAGACGATCTCGACCCCGCTCGTGCCGGCGATCCGGAGCGTCTCGCCGATGCTGTCCGTGCCGCGGGCCGAGGCGCAGACGATGCCGACCCGCGCCCCCGGCGGCAGGCTGGCGATCTCCTGGACGAGGTCGACGTAGCCCGGGCCGACGAGCATGGCGATCACCGGTGCGCGCCCCCCGACGTACGCCTGCGCCTCATCGGCATGGAACGTGGTCGTCGCGACGAGGTCGTAGTGGAAGCGCTCGAACCGCTCGGGCAGCTCCTCGAGGAGACTGCCCTCGGCCTCGACGTCGGCCGGGAACGCCTCGGCGATCCGCTCGGCGTCGTACGCCGCGTCGGCCTTCGTGCATTCGGCGAACAGGACCCGAACGAGCGGCCCTGGGCGGCGCCGTTCGGTCGCGGCGGCGAAGGTGGCCGCGGCGACCTCGTCGGCGGTGAACCCGGCCGAGGCGGCCCGGCGAAGCATCTCGGCCACGATCCCGGCCAGCGCCTCCGCGCCGCGCCGCTGGGGTGGCCGGTCGGCAACGTGCGTTCCGGCTCCATGGCGGCTCGTCACATAGCCCGCGTCGGCCAGGCGACGGTAGACCGCCCGGATCGTGTTCGGGTTGACCCGGAGGGCCGCCCCAAGCTCGCGGACCGGGGGCAGCCGGACGCCGGGCAGGAGTCGACCGGAGTCGATCTGGTAGGCCAGCTGCCAGTAGATCTGGGTCGAGATCGGGACGTCGGAGTCGCGCTCGACGTCGAGATCGCTGCTGGTCCGCTCAGCCGGCGGCTGCGGGTCGGAGTCGAGGGCCATCGGATCGTCGTCCTGTTGACATAGTGCGCTAGTCCAAGTATCGTTCGCGTTGGCCTAGTTCACTATAGCAACAGGATCTCTCCGCGCCGGCCGTCCCTCCTCCGACCCGGCGCACCACCCCGTCAGCCCGTGGCGCGCAGGCCGCGGGCTGACGCGCGTTCGGCCCGGTCCGCGACGGCCGAGCCGATGATCGCCACCCCCAGGACCGACACCACCACGGCCAGCGAGGCGAGCGTGGGGAGATGGACGAGGTCGGCCACGAGGAGCTTCGTTCCGACGAAGGCGAGGATCACCGCCAGGCCGACCTTGAGGTAGCGGAACCGTGCCGCCGCGCCCGCCAGCAGGAAGTAGAGCGAACGCAGGCCGAGGATCGCGAACGCGTTGCTGGCATAGACGACGAGCGGGTCGGTCGTCACGGCGAAGATGGCCGGGATCGAGTCGACCGCGAAAACGAGGTCGCTGAACTCGACCACGAGCAGGGCCAGGAAGAGTGGTGTGACGGCGCGCCCGGCGGCGGTCCGGACGAAGAACCGCTGACCATCGAACCCCTCGGTCACGCGGAACCGACTGCGAGCAAGGCGTACGAGGATGTTCCGTCCAGGATCGGTCGAGTGGCCGCTCCGCGAGACGAGCATCCGGAGGCCGGTGAAGACGAGGAACGCGCCGAACAGCGGGAGGACGAAGCTCCATCGTTCGATCAGGGCGGTCCCGCCGAGGATCATCATCAGGCGCATGACCAGCGCCCCCACGACGCCCCAGAAGAGGACCCGGTGCTGGTACTCGCGGGGAACCGCGAAGGCCCCGAAGATCAGCGTGAACACGAACACGTTGTCCATGCTCAGCGAGTACTCGATCGCATAGCCGGTGAAGTATTCGAGCCCGGTGTCGACGCCCTTCAAGGCCGCGAGCCCGATCCCGAACACGACGGCGAGCGAGACCCAGATGGCGGTCCAGGTCAGGGCCTCGCGCGTCTTCACGACGTGCGCCTGGCGATGGAAGACGCCCAGATCGAGCGCCAACGCGCCGATCACGGTCAGCATGAGGCCACCAATCAGGATGCTGTCCGCGTCGGCGCCGAACAGGTTCAGGTCCGGGGCCGCCATCAGCGTCCCCGCCTCGGCTCGGTTGTCCAATCTGGAGTGTGCATCGTCTGTCGTCTGTCGTCTGTCGCGCCGGCGGCGCGTCCGTGGTCGTCCCGGAGAGGATGGCTCAGCGAGCCAGCGTGACCGAGTATCGCTATCCTCAGGGTGGCAAGCAACAGTGCAAGTCGGCAAGTAGAGGTGGTCAACATTGCCCCGGTGAGGCAACCCCGGTCGGTGGCACCGCCATACCGCCCGCTCCTCGAGGCGCTCCTCGCCGACCTCGAACCGCTCGTGGCCGAGGTGAGTCGGGACGTCACCCGCGGCCCCGAGGAGGTCGCCGTTGTCGCCCCGGCGGCCCGGCGGGCGATCGAGGCCACGGTCCGGGGGCTCCTGGCAGCCGAGGAGCTCGGCCCGGCCGACCTGGCCGCGATGCGCGACGAGGGAGCCCGCGCCGCGCGCGAGGGGGAGTCGCTCCAGCTCCTGCTCGACCGGTATCTGACCGCCGGGTGGGTGCTCTGGGGGGCCGCGACCCGGCGGGTGCCTCCCGATGTGGTGGCCCTCTCGGCGCTCGGGACGGCCCTGCTCAAGGCCGGCGATGCGGCGGCGGCGGCCCTCGCCGCTGGCTACAGCGAGGCGGAGCGCGAGATCGCGGCGCGAACCGCCTCGGCCCGGCGCGAGTTCGTCGACGAGCTGCTCGAGCTGACGGCCGGGGACCGCGAGGCGATCGCCCGGGTCGCGCGCCGGGGCGCCCACTTCGGGCTCGACCCGTCAGCCTCGTATCGGATCGTCGTGGCCTGGATCGGGCGCGACGTCGACGACGAGGGTCCCGAGGTGGATTGGATCGTGCGCTTCCTCTCGCGCCCGGCTCGCGCGCCGGCAGGTTCACGCCGCGGGCTCGAAGCGGCGACGACGCGGGGCCCGATTGGCGCGCCAATCGTCGCCACGAAGCGGGAGCGGCTGGTCGTGATCGGGCGCGCGGACTGGCCCCTGGTGGCGCTGCTCGACGATGCCTTCCGCCAACTGGCCGAGGGCGGCGACTGGGCCGCCGTCGAAGCCTCGCCCGGTGATGGCCTCGCCGGGGTGGGGGTCGCCTTCGCGTCCCTGCTCGGATCACTGCTCGTCGCGGAGCGGCTGGGGATCCGGGGCCGCCGGATCGATGCCAACGAGCTGCTCCTCGAGCGTGCTCTGCTCGCCGACGAGGCGCTCCTGGCGGCCGCGGTCCGGCATGAGCTCGGCCCGGTCATCCGCGCCCCGCGGAACGGACCGGAGCTGATCGCCACGCTCGAGGCCTTCCTCGCCGCCGGGCAGAATGTCCGGGCCACGGCGCGCGTTCTCCAACTCGCGCCCCGGACGGTGAGCTATCGCCTCGATCGGATCGAGCAGCTCCTCGGCGCCCCACTG
>JAKAHU010000195.1 GCA_021825385.1 Chloroflexota bacterium
CGATCGACCTGTCGCACATCACGGTCGTCGGCCGCTGCGCGGGCTGCCGTGAGTACGACGGCCCGACCAAGGCGTAGTCAGGGTCGTCAGCCGCCGGTCAGCCCTCAGCCGTGGGCACGCCGAGGATGTTGAACCCGCCGTCCACGTGGAGGACTTCGCCGGTGACCTGGCGGGACAGGTCCGAGGCGAGGTAGACGGCCGTCCCGCCGACGTCCTCGATCGTGATGTTCGAGCGGAGCGGGGCCACCTCGGCGAACGTGCCGTACAACCGCTTGAACCCGGCGATCCCCGCGGCGGCGAGCGTCCGGACCGGGCCGGCGCTGATCGCGTTCACCCGGACCCCGGCCGGCCCGAGGTCGGCGGCCAGGTAACGCACGCTGGCCTCGAGGGCGGCCTTGGCGACGCCCATGACGTTGTAGTGGGCGACGACCTTCTCGGCCCCGTAGTAGGTGAGCGTCATCACCGATGAGCCGGGCCGGAGGAGGGGCCGGGCCTCGCGGACGAGGGCCACGAGCGAGAAGGCGGAGATATCGAGGGCGAGCGCGAACCCCTCGCGCGAGGTGTCGACGAACGCCCCGTCGAGGTCCTCACGGCGGGCGAAGGCGAGGGCGTGGACGAGGATGTCGAGCTGTCCGTGGGCCGCTCGCCACTTCTCGAAGACGGCCCGGATCTGCTCGTCGGACTGGACGTCGCAGGGTTCGACGAACGCGGCCCCGATCGAGGCTGCGAGCGGGCGGACGCGCTTCTCGATCAGGCTCTCGACCGATGAGAAGCCGACCAGCGCCCCCTGCTCGTGGAGCGCCCGGGCGATCCCCCAGGCGATCGAGTGATCGTTGGCGACCCCGAACACGAGGGCCGTCTTGCCGTCGAGCAGTCCCATCCGCGGCAGCCTACCAGACGCTACGATCCCAGGTATGTCGACCAGCCAGCTGCCCGATCCGCCGGAGCTCCTGCGCCAGCAGCTGCGGGGCGTCCGCGGCCTGCTCCTCGACCTCGACGGGGTCTCGGTCCTCAAGGGCCGGCCGATCCCCGGCGCGATCGAGGCGATCGCCGAGCTCGACCGGCGCGCGATCCCGTACCGGATCGTCACGAACACCTCGCTCGTCAGTCGCCGGACCCTGTCCCGGCAGGGGGCGTCGATCGGGCTGCACATCCCGCCCGAGCGGATCACGAGCGCCCTCTCGGCGAGCGCGGCCTGGACGCGCCGGACGTACCCGGGACAGCCGCTGTTCGTGATCACCTCGGCCGACGGCCGGACCGAGTTCGAGGGCCAGCACCTGATCGACGCCGCCGAGGCCGACGCCCCCGGCGCCCGGGCGGCGGCGGTCGTGATCGGCGATTCGGCCGACGAGCTGACGTACCCGAACCTGAACCGGGCCTTCCGGCTCGTCCTCGGCGGCGCCCGGCTGGTGGGGATGCATCGCAACCCATGGTGGTTGACGCCGGCCGGGCCGACGCTCGATTCGGGTGCCTTCGTGCGCGGTCTCGAGTACGCCACCGAGCAGCGGGCGCTCATCGTGGGCAAGCCCGCCCGAACCTTCTTCGTCGAGGCCGCGAGCGAGCTGCTCGGCGAGATCGCCGCCCGCGAGGACCGGTCCGCTCGGCCGTCGCGCCGCGACCTGGCGATGGTTGGCGACGACGTCTGGACCGACGTTCTGGCCGGGCAGCGGGCCGGCCTGCGGGGCATCTTCGTCCTGACCGGCAAGCATGGTCCGGCCGAGCTCGACCGGGCCGCCGCCCGGCGGCGCGGCGGTGGCCGTCCGGACGCGATCGCCGCCTCGCTGGCCCAGGTCGTGGCCGCGCTAGACTAGACGCACGAACCCTCGCCGGCGGCCGCCGCGGCGCGCTTCGTCCGCTTACGGTCGCGACGCCGGCCGCCGGGCGCCCGTCCCATCCAGCTGGGAGCACGAACATGACCACCGAGTCCAAGCCCCGCCTGAAGATCACCTATGCGACCCTGCGCGCCGACAACGAGGAGCTCCACGCGCTCTACGAGGCCGGCGTGGAGCGGGCCCGGGCCAGGCTCGGGCAGTACCACCGCAACCTCGTCGGAGGCAGGGAGCGCGACGGGGACGGCACGTTCGAGGTCCGCTCGCCGATCGACCGCGAGATCCTCGTCGGGACGTTCGCCCGCGGTACCCGCCAGGACGTGCGCGACGCCGTCGTGGCTGCCCGGGCCGCCCAGCCAGCCTGGGCGGCGACCCCCTGGCGCGAGCGCCTGGCGCTGATCCGCCGGGCCGCCGAGCTGATCAGCGAGCGCCAGATGGAGTACGGGGCGCTGATGGCCTACGAGGTCGGCAAGACCCGCCTCGAGGCCCTCGGCGAGGTCGAGGAGTCGGCCGATCTGCTGCGCTACTACGCCGACACGTTCGAGCAGAACAACGGCTTCGACCACCCGATGGGCAACCTCGGCGACCCGACCGTCCACACCCGCTCGATCCTCCGCCCACACGGCGTCTTCGCCGTCATCAGCCCGTTCAACTTCCCGATGGCGCTCGCCGCCGGGCCCTCGTCGGCGGCCCTGATTGCCGGCAACACGGTGGTCTTCAAGCCGGCCAGCGCGGGCGCCATGAGCGGGGTCGCCCTGGTCGAGGCCTACCGCGATGCCGGCCTGCCCGATGGGGTGATCAACCTGGTCATGGGTCCGGGCGACACGGTCGGGGCCGAGCTGCGCGAGAACGAGGGGATCGGGGGGATCGTCTTCACCGGCTCGTACGAGGTCGGCTTCGACCTGTTCCGGACCTTCTCGACCCGCTACCCGCGCCCGTGCATCGTCGAGATGGGTGGCAAGAACCCGGCCATCGTCACCCGCCATGCCGACCTCGAGGAGGCGGCCGAGGGGATCGTCCGCTCGGCCTTCGGCTTCGGCGGCCAGAAGTGCTCGGCCAACAGCCGGGTCTACGTCGAGCGCCCGGTCCACGACGAGCTCGTTCGGCTGCTGGTCGAGAAGACCGAGCGGCTCGTCGTCGGCGATCCGATCCCGCGCCAAACCTTCCTCGGCCCGATCATCGACCAGCGCGCGGTCGACCGCTACCTCCAGGCGGTCGCCGAGGCCCGTCGCGACGGGCGGGTGTTCATCGGCGGCGAGCGGCTCACCGACCGCGGCCTCGAGCGGGGCTTCTTCGTCGAACCGACGATCGTGGGCGACCTGCCGGCTGACCACCGGCTGTTCCGCGACGAGCTGTTCGTGCCGTTCACCGCGGTCCACGCCGTCGACTCGCTCGAGGAGGCGATCCGGCTCTCGAACGACTCACTGTACGGGCTGACGGCCGGCGTCTACAGCGAGGACCCAGCCGAGGTCGACCGGTTCCTCAACACGATCGAGGCCGGGGTCCTGTACGTCAACCGGCGAGCCGGAGCGACGACCGGCGCCTGGCCGGGGATCCAGCCGTTCGGCGGCTGGAAGGGTTCGGGCTCGACCGGCAAGGCCGGTCTCGGGATGTACTACGTCGCCCAGTTCCTGCGCGAGCAGAGTCACACGATCGTCGACTGACGGACGGGGGCCGGCGGCGAGCGCCATCGGGGGTCAGGGGTCGACTTCGCGAGCGCCAGCTCCCGGTCGGGCCGGAGCTCCGGCCCGACCGGGAGGCTATACTCCGGAATCCAGACTGCATAATCTGTATCCACCAGGCCGGCGCGTCCTGGCGGTGCGGGCGCTTCGGCCCGTGCCGGGGAAGAGTGCCGGAACCCGACCCGGAGGTGTCTCGTGGCCCAGGCTCCCTCCCGGCTCGCCGAGGCGCGGCCGGTCCCCCACATCGTGACCGAGCTGCCCGGACCGCGCGCCCGGGCCCAGATCGAGTTCGACCACTCGGTCACCTCCCCGAGCCTGCCCCGGGCCTACCCGATCGTGCCCGTCCGGGGCGACGGCCTGGCGGTCGAGGACGTCGACGGCAACCTCTTCCTCGACTTTGCCGCCGGGATCGCGGTCACCTCGACCGGCCACAGCCACCCGGCCGTGGTCGCGCGCGTCCAGCGCCAGGCGGAGAACCTCCTCCACTTCAGCGCCTCGGACTTCTATCTGCCGATCTACGCCGACACGTGCGCCGAGCTGGCCCGGATCTCGCCCTTCAGCGGCCCGGTGCGGGTCTACCTCGGGAACTCCGGGACCGAGGTCGTGGAGGCCGCGATCAAGCTTGCCCGCTACGCCACGAAGCGGCCCTATGTCGTCGCCTTCCTGGGCGCCTTCCACGGCCGGACGTACGGTTCGGTCAGCCTGACCGCTTCGAAGGCGAAGTACCACGCCGGCTTCGGGCCGCTCCTGCCGGGCGTCTTCCATGCCCCGTACGGCCGGGTCGAGGACCTGCGCTGGTTCGACGAGGTCCTGTTCGAAAAGCTCGTCCCGGCCAGCGAGATCGCCGCGATCATCGTCGAGCCGGTCCAGGGCGAGGGCGGCTACCTCGTTCCGGAGGACGGCTTCCTCCAGGGCCTGCGCCGCATCTGCGACCGCCACGGGATCCTCCTGATCGCCGACGAGATCCAGTCCGGCGCCGGCCGGAGCGGGAAGATGTGGGCGATCGAGCACTGGGGCGTCGAACCGGACATCCTCCTGACGGCGAAGGGGATCGCGAGCGGCCTGCCGCTCGGGGCGATGATCGCCCGGGCGGAGATCATGACCACCTGGGGACCGGGCGCCCACGGTTCGACCTATGGCGGCAACCCGCTCGCCTGCGCGGCGGCGCTCGAGACGATCACCCTCCTCGAGGGCGGCCTGGTCGAGAACGCACGGCTGCGCGGCGAGCAGGCCCTGGCCGGCCTTCGGCCATTGCGCGAGCGCTTCCCGGGGCTGGTCCGCGACGTCCGTGGTCTCGGTCTGATGCTCGGCGTCGAGTTCGATACCGCGGAGCATGCCGAGGCGGTGCAGTGGGCGGCCTTCCAGCGCGGCCTGCTCGTGCTCGAATGCGGGGTGTCGACGGTCCGGATGTCGCCGGCGCTCACGGTCAGCGAGGCAGAGATGGCGACCGCCCTGCGGATCTTCGGTGAGGCGGTCGCCGAGGTGGCCGGGGAGAACGGGCGGGTCCTCCCCGACGCCACCGACGCTGAGGGAATGACCGGCGTCGAAGCGGCCGTCTGACGGCGGCCGTCTGACGCTCGCTACGAGCTCGACTCCTCCGTCGCCCCGCTCAGGGTCGATGACCACAGGCGAGCTGCGATCACCGCCAGGCCGAACAGGATCCCGACGCCCATCACCGGCGCCCCGATCCGCTTGATCTCGGGCGACTCCGTGATCAGACCGACCAGGAACAGGACGAGCCCGACGTTCACGACCCAGAAGATCACCTGCCCGGCCCACGGCCAACGGTTCGTTCCGTTGCCGGCGAGCGTCAGCATCAGACCCAAGGCGAGGTTGGTCATGACGCCCACGAAGACGCTGTGGTCGGAGGCAATCAGGACCCCCCGCGGGATGCTGTTTGGATCGCCGCTCTGGGCGAACAGGGCGACGACGTACATGAAGATCGCCATCGCCACGGCCACGAACACGGCCGCTGCTCCGACGTGCCGGCCGGGTGCCCAACTCCCCCAGTCGACCCGGAGGGCGGCCGGCCAGACCCGGGCGATGAACAGGACGACCGCGACGAGCTCGATCAGGAGGTAGAGTCCGGCGACGGCCTGGATGGCGTCTTGCCCGACGAAGAGCAGCGCCGCGGCGAGGACCAGCCCGCCCAGGAAGAGCCCGACCACCTGGACCAGACCGCCCTTGGGCAGGTCCGAGGTGCCCTTCAGGCGCCACTCGATCAGGCCCATCGCCGTGAGCACGACGTAGCTGAAGACCATCGTCCCGGCGTGGGCACCGATCGAGTCGCCGCCCTTCGGCAGGATCTGCGAGCCGGTCGCCCCCTGGATCTGGAGGAGGACGCCGATCACGGCTCCGTAGGCGAACGAGGTGAGACCGAGCGCGACGGCCAGCGTCGGCAGGGACCGCCGCGCGGCAAAGATGCGCCAGGCCCAGACGAGCACCCACAAGATCGCCAGCAGGAGCAGCGTGCCGGTAACGGCCCGGGCCTGGTAGTTGCCCGAGTAGAACGCGGCGACGTAGACGGGAACGAGAACCCCGAACGCCCAGGCCATGGCCCGGTCGGCTTCTCGGGCCAGCCAGAACGCGGACGCGACGATCGCGAGCGTGATCCAGCCCAGAGTTCCCGCGTGCACGTGCGTGAGCAGAGTGTTGCGCATCTCGGGGGTGTTGAAGTCGACCAGATCGAGTCCGTTCAGGATCCCGATCACGACGGTGACCAGGAACATCGCGATCGCCACCAGAAACAGTCCGCGCGTCAAGCGCGGCCAGCCGGAGACCGCTGTCGACATGAGACCCTCTCCTCCGCGGGGGTCGCCTGTGGGCACAGGCGATCGGGACGCCCCTGGCCTCGTATCGTAGCCCGCGCCGGTGCCCGCGGCACGCCGTTCCTGCGCTAGACTCGCCCCGTCCACGCGCCCTGCTGGGCCGATGTATCGCTGAATCCCCGGGGTAACCGGTCTTGTCGAAGGTCGCCTCGATGCGCGAAGCCGTCGCGGAGCTCGTCCGCGACGGGGACACGGTCGCGATCGAGGGTTTCACTCACCTGATCAGCTTCGCCGCCGGCCACGAGATCATCCGCCAGCGCCGGCGCGACCTCACCCTGGCCCGGCTGACGCCCGACCTGATCTACGATCAGATGGTGGCGGCCGGGGTGGCCCGCAAGCTGATCTTCAGCTGGCTCGGCAACCCCGGTGTCGGCGGCCTGAGCGCGATCCGGCGCCGGATCGAGGCGGCCGACCCGGCCCCCCTCGAGCTCGAGGAGTACAGCCACTTCGGGATGGTCGCGCGCTACACGGCCGGCGCCGCAAACCTGCCCTTCTTCCCGCTCCGGAGCTACTTCGAGACCGACCTGCCGAAGGCGAACCCGCTGATCCGGCCGATCGAATCGCCCTACGGCGACGGGGTCGTGTACGCCGTGCCGCCCCTGAAGCCCGACGTCACGATCGTCCACGCCCAGCGCGCCGATGCGAGCGGCAACACCCAGGTCTGGGGGCTG
>JAKAHU010000196.1 GCA_021825385.1 Chloroflexota bacterium
CGATCTCGCGCCATCCCACCCCGCGCCCGTGCTGTCCCACCCCAGGCCCTGGTCACTCGCCCACGGACCCCGGTTACTCGCCCACCCGGGCCGCCCCACCCATTCGGTCGTCGTCCGATAGCTCGACGCGTTGACGTCGACCGGCAGGACCGCGACCCCGTGACGCTTCGCATCGTTGATCAGGACCTCGACCGGATAGAAGCCCATCGGCTGGGCGTTGATCAGCCCGACCACGAACTGGGCCGGGTAGAAGAGCTTGAGGAATGCCGATTCGTAGGCCGTCCGGGCGAACGCCGCCGCGTGCGACTTCGCGAACCCGAACGAGGCAAACGCGGCGACCTGGCGGAAGAGCTCCTCGGCGTCGGCCCGCGACATCCCCTGAGTCACCATGCAGCCTTCGACGAACCGCTCGTGAAGTCGTTCCATCTCGGCCGTCGAGCGCCACGTTCCCATCGCCCGCCGGAACCCGTCCGACTCGGCCGGGCTGAAGCCGGCGACGCTGATCGCGATCTGCATCACCTGCTCCTGGTAGAGGATCACCCCCAGGCTGTCGCGCAGGATCGGCTCCAGGCTGGGATGAAGGTATGAGACCGGCTCGAGGCCCTGGCGGCGGCGCAGGTAGGGGTGGACGGCGTTCCCCTGGATCGGGCCGGGCCTGACGATCGCGACCTCCACGACCAGGTCGTCCAGGCTCGCCGGCCGCGACTTTGGCAGCGTCTGCATCTGGGCCCGGCTCTCGAGCTGGAAGACCCCGACCGTGTCGGCCGCCTGGAGCATCGCGAAAACCTCCGGGATCTCCTCCGGCAGCCGGTCGAGGTCGAGGCAGACGGCGCAGTCGTGCTCGATCAGGGCGAGCGTCTCGTCGATCGCGGCCAGCATCCCCAGGCCGAGCAGGTCGAGCTTGATCAGCTTGAGCGTCTCGACGTCGCGCTTGTCGTACTGGACGACGACCCGGTCGGGCATCGTCGCCCGCTCGAGCGGGGCGATGTCGATCAACGGTGCGGCGGTGACGAGCATCCCGCCGGTGTGGATCGAGAGGTGGCGCGGGAAGCCGTCGATCCGGGCGCACAGCTCGAGCCAACGCTCCCAGTCGGAGAGTCCGCGGGTGAAGCTCTGGCGAGGCCGGATCTCGGGCTCAGGCTCCTGCGCCTCCAGCCCGGTCTGTCCGGCTGCCACCCTCTCCATATTCCGAGAAGGCTTACCGGGGCGGTTTCCCACCGTATCGGACCCCTCAACACTCGTGAGAGGGCCTTCGGAGAGACCCCTGGGAGCCTGGCTACGCACACGAACGACGTCTCCGAGCCCAGCGGAGGGCCCTCTGAGCCGTCGGTTCGGCTCGTCAGAACCCGGAGGGCCGCCTGCTAATCCTCCTGTGACTACGGCGGCGGAGCCCGGGGCGGGGGCCGGGGCCAGGGCCGGGGCCAGGGCCGGGACCGGGGCCGGGACCGCAGAGGCTGGGGCGGCTACGGCGGCGGAGCCCGGGCCGGGGGCCGGGACCGGGGCCAGGGCCGGGGCCGGGACCGCAGAGACCGGTCGCGGACCACACCGGTCGCCCTGCCCGCGTTCGGGCTGCCCCATCTGATTGACGAGACCACGCTGCCCGGCCGCACAGACCGCCGTCGCGAGCCCGGAGTCGAGCGGGCTCGATTCGCCGGGTCGGGCGAAGAACTGCCCGAAACTGCCCTCTGCCTCGAGCTCGCGGCGGACCATCGCCGGGTCGTACGTCTCGAGCGCCTTCGCCACCCGGTCGACGAGCGGGCGCGGGAATCCAAGCGCGTATCCCACCTCGCGGACCGCAGAGCGGGCGCGGTAGGTGACGACGTTGCAGACCATCCCGGTGTGCTCGACCCCATAGCGCGAGTAGACGTACTGAATCACCTCCTCCCGACGCGCCGAGCTGAAGTCGATGTCGACGTCCGGATATGCCGTCCGACCCTCGTTGATGAACCGCTCGAAGAGCAGGTGATGACGGATCGGGTCGACCCGCGTGATGCCGAGGACGTAGGCGACGATCGAGTCGGCCGCGCTGCCCCGACCCTGGGCGGGAATCCCACGCTCCCGGGCGAAACGGATCAGGTCCCAGCAGATCAGGAAGAACTCGGCCAGGCCGGTCCGCTCGATCACCTCGAGCTCATGGGCGAGCTGGCGGACGACGGCCGGGGTGATCGGGTGGTAGCGCCGCCGCGCGCCCTCGTGGCAGAGCTGCTCGAGGTACGAGAAGACCGTTTCACCGGCCGGCACCTCGAAGCCCGGGAAGCGATAGCGCTCGAAGCCGAGGTCGACCGAGCAGGCCGTCGCGAGCTCGGCCGCGTTCGCCAGCCCCTCCGCCCAGGCCCGGGTCGTGAGCTCGTCGGCCCCCACCCCGCCCCCGGCCAGGAGCGCCGCCAGCTCCGGCCCCGACTTCAGGTACGACTCGCCGTCGGGTCGACGGAGATCGGCGAGGGTGTCGAGCGTCCGGCCGTGGTGGATCGCGGTCAGGACGTCCTGGAGCTCGCGCCCTTCCGGCCGGGCGTAGTGAACGTCGTTCGTGACCACGACCGGCAGGCCAAGCCCCTGGGCGAGCCGGGCCGTCTCGGCGACGAG
This sequence comes from Chloroflexota bacterium, assembly GCA_021825385.1. Lineage (GTDB taxonomy): Bacteria > Chloroflexota > Limnocylindria > Limnocylindrales > CSP1-4 > JAKAHU01. The sequence goes on from JAKAHU010000196.1 coordinate 2,584, forward strand.
CCAGTCGTCGTCCGGCAGGAGGTGGTGCTCGAGCTCGAGGACGAAGCCGGCCCGGGCGACGGGGCCCGGCGCCCGGGTGCCCCGTGCACCCCCGGCAGCCGACCTCTCGCCGCTGACACCGCCGAACAGGCGAGCGTATCGCTCGGCCGCCGCCCGCGCCCCCTCCCGATCGCCCACCCGGAGTCGCCGGGCAATCTCCCCTTCGCGGCAGCCCGAGAGCGCGACGAGGCCCTCCGTGTGTTCGGCGAGCAGCGCCTGGGTGAACCGCGGCATCCCCTTCGTCCCGGCCAGGTTCGCCCGGCTGACGAGCCGGCACAGGCTCCGGTAGCCACTCGCGTCCCGGGCCAGCAGGACGAGGTGCGGCCCGCGCTGCCGCTCCCCGACCCCGCGCAGATCCTCCTTGACGGCCACCCGGTGCCCCGGCAGGCGGGCGCGGGACGGACGAGGGCGGGCGGGGATGCCGTCGTGCGGCTCGAGCGGGACCGCGGCCGCCACGTCGAGGGTCCGCGACCCGTCATCGCGCCCGACCGAGCCCCGGGCCGGGTGCTGTCGGACCGGTCGGCGGGCGGGAACGACCACCCCGGCCGGGTCCGGGACGACCGGATCGCTCAGCTCGATCTCGATCCCGATCACCGGATGGAGGCCTGCCGCCTCGGCCGCGGCCACGAACCGGATGACACCCTGGAGACCCTGGTGGTCGGTGATCGCGAGCCCGCTCAGCCCGAGCTCGATCGCCCGTGCGACGAGGTCATCCGCGGCAGAGGCACCGTCGAGAAACGAGAAGTTCGTGTGGCAGTGCAGCTCGGCGTACGGGATCGGCGCCACGACAGACTCCCGGCGGGCATGGCGGGCCTGGCGACCCGGGGAGCCGGATGATAGAACAAATGTTCGATCGAATCCAGGCCCAGGCCGCGCAACACGAGGGCCACCCGATTCGTCACAAGGGCCGATGAGTCGGTGGCGTTCACCAGTGCTTGGAGTGGTCCGTCTCCTCCTGCTCCTGCTGGGGGCGTTCCTGCTCATCATGGTCCTCCTCCCCGCGGCGATCGCCGCACAGGCCGCCGGTACGGCCTGAGGCCATCGGAGCGTCCCGGTACCTGGGGGTAACGGGACAACGGCGACGACCACCACGACGCGGTCGTCGACCCGCCGGCCCACCTGGTGAGCAGGCGTGCCGGTCCAGAGGCCCCGTCACAGCGATGTGGCGGGGCCTCTCACATCCGGCACTTCTGTACGATGGAGGCATCCGACCCGTGCGTCGTGGCAACCAGCACTCGAGCAGGCCGGGTACAGTACGGTGGCTGTGGCGGGACCTCTCGAGGGCGGTGGCATCGTGATCGACGCGGCCGGCGGGGGCGACTGCTGGATCCGGGTGGCGATCACGCCGGCCGGGGGCGCGACGACAGCGACGATCCTCTACGGGGCGGCCTGCCCCTTCCGCTGATACCAGAGGAGGAGATGGACCCTGATGCAGCCAACCCTGCGTGATCTCGCCGGCATCGGCCTGCTGACCGTCATCCTGGTGGGTCTGGTCGTCCTGCTCGTGGCCAGCAACATCCCCAGCTAGATGTGACGTCAGCCGGTCCGCCCTGGCCCCGTCGGCCCGGGCGCCATCGGCCAGCTCAGTCGTAGATCCGCTCGAGGTGCCAGCGGCCGGTCGTGCGGTCGAGGTAGATGAGCGCCAGCCAGTGCGGCCCGACGACCTTGACGTAGTCACGGGCGATCGGCTCGCGCCACCACGCCTCGTCGATCCGCCAGCGATTGCAGACCTCCACCGGCTCGCGCCGGCCGTTCCAGCGAATGGCCACGATCCGGCCGGCCGGATCGTGCTCGACCTCGATCTCCGGGTGCTCGCGCAGCAGGCGGGTCATCGGCCGCCGAACCCCGACGGCCGCCAGCGCCAGCGCGCCTCGGGCAGGGGTGCCTCCGGATCGGCCAGCTCGACCTGCCGGATCCGATCCTCGCCGAACATGAGCACGAGCCTTGCCAGCTGCCAGCCGAGGCGTCCCGAGCGTGCCGCCTGCGGGACGAAGAGGGCGAGCTGCTGACCGGCCCCGGGCACGACACCGGCCAGCTCGAGCTCGATCCGCCCGACCGGCGCCGGTGGCGGGGTGCGCTCGAGCCGGGCAAACAGCAGGCGCTCGATCGCCTCCGCCTCGGCCGTCGGCTCGGGCAGAGGCTGCTCGAACGCCAGCTCGGGCGGGGTCCCGACCGGCGCGAAGGCGAGGTCGAGCTCGAGGCGGAGCCGGGCCCGCGAGGCCGCGCCACCCCGGGCGAGGAGCTGCTCGGCGAGGGCGGCGACGAGCCGGTGGAGGAGGAACCGGAGCGGCTCGAGCTCCCCCACGGCCGGCTCGAGGGGCAACACCAGGGCGAGTCGCTCCGCTGCCCGGCGGGGCCGGAACGGATCGGTCTCCTCGCCCCGGGCCCGGGCATGGAGCCGCTCCCCCTCGGCCCCGAACCGGGCGACGAGCGCCGAACGCGGCAGTTCCGCTACGGCCCCGATCCGGCGCAATCCGAACCGGGCGAGCCGGGCGCGGAGGTCACGGTTCGGGGTCAACAGCTCCGCCGGCAGCGGCGCGAGAAAGGCCGCCTCACCACCGGGCGGAATACTCCGGAACCCGGCCGCCCGCCGCACTCCGCCCGGCGCTCCGCCCGGCGCTCCGTCCAGCCGCCGCGGGCCATGGAGCGTCCCGTCCACCCCGTCCAGCGCGGCGGCGAGCGTGGCCGCGAACCGAGTCCCGGCGATCCCGGCCCGGGGCCGGCCGGGCAGGATCGGCGCGAGCGCCTCGCGGATCCGCTCGACGAGGACCGGCTCCGCGCCCCACAACCGCTCGAGCCCGTCGAGCTGGACCTCGAGCAGCCCGAACGACGGATCATCCGGCTCGACCGCCCCCGCGACACCCGGGCTGAACGCTGTCAACCGCTCGAGTGCCGTCTCGACCGCCGCCCGGTCGGCGTCCGGATCCGGGATGACGAACGTCGCCTCAGGCGCGAGCCGGTGGGCGGTCCCGAGTGGCATCCCGCGCCGGACCCCCAAGGCGCCGGCGTCCGGGCTGAGGTCGAGAACCATTCCCTCGTCCCAGGGCCGCCCGCCCAGGATGATCGGGCCGCTCGGAAACGAGCCGCAGGCGGCCTGCCGATGCCGGGCCAGCCGGAGCAGGAGATGAGGCCAGTAGAGGTGGAGGAGGCGCATTGCTGATCGTCCGTGGCAGGTGGTCGGAAAGATCGGGGGAGACCTGGCCATCTGGCTCGCCGGCCGGCCAGATCGCCACCCGATCGGGCCCGAGGAGCCGATCCCGGCCCAGGCAGGCATCCCGGTCGCCGCCGTCGGCGTAGAGGATCCGGAGCTCCGTCCGTCGCCCCGGCGGCCCGAACCGGCTTCGGGCGACGATCACCTCCGTCCGCTGGCCGGTGACATCCCGTCCGAGCCGGATCCATGCCCGACGGACGAGATCGAGCTGGAGAGCGGTCGACTCGCCGAGCGCCTGGCGGAGGCTCGATGGGAGGTCGGACGGCTCGAGGACGACGAGCGTCGTCGCGGTCCGGCGGGCGAGCGCGGCGAGTCGCTGGAATCGCTCGGCGATCGTTGGCGCCCGACCGCCGGACGGGCGACCGGGCCCTGAACCGGGGCGGCCGGGAGGCAAACGTCCGGGACCGGAGGCCGGCTGCCCGGTCGGCAGGTCGAGGAGCAGGAGGTCGACCGCCCGCCCCTGAACGAGCGCCCCCGCCATCGCCAGGCCGTCGTCGATCGAGTCGGGCGTGAGGATGACGAGCCGATCGAGGCGAACCCCGCGCGCAACCGCCTCGACCGGATCGAAGCTCCGGGCGAGATCGAGCCAGGCGACGATCGAACCGCTCGCCTGGGCCTCGGCCGCGAGGCGGAGCGCGAGCGTCGTCTTGCCGCTCGTCAGACCGCCCCGGACGGCGATGCTCGCCTGGCGCGGCAGACCGCCGCGGCCGAGGATCGCGTCGAGAGCGGCGAACCCGGTCCGGACGATCGCGCCCTCAGCGGGCCGTTCGAACGGGACCCCTGCCGCACGCGACACGCCCGGGACAGGGCTCCCCGACCGTTCCGGCAGGGGCATCGCCTCCGGCCGGGGGACGGTCGCCAGGGCCCCGACCACCTCGCCGATCATGCCCGACCTGCCGAGCGGATCCACCGCTCCGACCGTGCTCCCCGCCCCGCCGAGCCGGCGCGGAGCCGCCGCGCCCCAGCGCGCCTCGAGGGAGGCCAGAGCGGCTGCGATGTCGTGGGCGCCGGAGTTCTTCATGGGCGTCATGATAGAACATCTGTTCGATCATTCAAGCCCCAGGATCGCCGTCTTCGAGCGCCGCGCGGCCCCGTCAGCCCCTCCTCGACGACTCTCAGCGCAGCCC